>CAZZNZ010000001.1:0-14974 GCA_964655875.1 uncultured Gammaproteobacteria bacterium
AAATTTGAACTCACCTCACATGGACACAAAATATAATACGTTGGTACTGCATATTTAGTATGTGGTAATGAAACTGTTTTAATCGTCATGCCTTGTTGACGTAATTGTTCAATCGTATCGTTGAGGCGTGAGCGTATTTTAGAATCCAATCCATCGAGTTCTAGATACTCTTTTGGAATGCCAATTGTAAATGATTGACGAGTTTGCTTTATTGCTTGGCTGTAGGGCTCAATGGATTGCTGAACAGTAGTGCTATCTAAAGCATCAACGCCGGCAATCTGCTCTAACACCAAAGCTATATCTTCCGTAGACTGACATAATGGACCAATAGTATCTAACGATGATGCCATTGCAATAACGCCATAGCGCGATACACGCCCATATGTAACCCGCATTCCAGGAATACCACAAAACGCTGCTGGTTGCCGAATTGAACCACCTGTATCTGTACCCAGAGCAAACACCGCTAAATCAGCTGCTACAGCAGCTGCGGAGCCACCAGATGATCCTCCAGCTACACGTGTATGATCATGTGGATTCAGTGTAGGGCCAACATAAGAAGTTTCTGTAGATGCGCCCATGGTAAATTCATCGGTATTGGTTTTTCCTAATAACACTGCGCCTTGCTGCTCTAATTTAGCAGCCGCTGTACCCGTATAAGGCGGAATATACCCGCGTAAAATATTTGAACACGCAGTAGTTTCAATACCTGCAACACAAAACACATCTTTCAACGCATAAGGAATGCCGGTAAGCGGTTGGCTCTTACCTGCCGCAATCATCGCATCAGCTTGTTGCGCCTGAGTTAATGCCAAATCTTCAGTTACCAATACATAAGCGTTCAGTTCTGGGTTATACTGTTTAATACGATCAAGATACTGCTGAGTTAATTTCACGGCAGAAATTTGTTTTGTATCTAATTTTTTGCGTAGTTCGCTAATCATGGCTAAACACTCCTTTTACTTTAATGTGATCCTCAGCCGTTTCAATAGCTGAGGCTAGCATTTGTTCGCGTGTAAATGTATTATTAATTTCATCAGCCCGCATACGATTGGTTAAACCGGTTACCTGATAGGTAGGGGCTATCTGGCTAGTATCCACTTGCTTAAGTTGCTCAACAAACTCTAAAATGCTCGATAATTGCTGCTGAAATTGGGTTACTTCAGCGGGGGTAAGCTGTAATCTGGCTAATTTGGCAATGGCTAAAACTTGTTCGGGTGATAGTAACATGCGCTGATTATACCGATTATACGAATTTTAACAACTCCTCTTCTGTAATAATCTTAACTCCTAGAGTTTTAGCTTTATCGTATTTTGATCCTGGATTTTCCCCTGTCACAACATAATCAGTATGTTTACTAACACTCCCAGCAATTTTACCGCCTGCCACCCGAATTTTAGCTTTAGCTTCATCTCGTGTTAAATGGAGTAAGGTACCAGTGAGAACGAAGGTTTTTCCAGCTGCCTGGGATGCATTTGTGGACACACGCCATGACGTATTCATACGAACAGGTTCAATTTTGATATATTCCAACAATTTATCCAGCTGCTTTTGATGTGTCTGATTTCGAAAATATTCAGTAATACTGCGCGATACTACAGGGCCAATATCTGGTACATTTTCAAATGATTTGGTAGATCGTAATTTTTTCAGACTACCAAAATGATTAGCCAGCGTGATGACCGTTTCTTCACCTACGTGCCGAATCCCTAAGGCGTATAAAAAACGGGCTAAAGAAATCGTTCGGCGCTGTTGAATTTCGTCAGCTAATTTAGCTGCTGATTTTTCGGCAAATCGTTCTAACGATTCTAAATCACCAGCCGTTAAAGCAAATAGGTCTGAAAAACTACTCACCAAACCGGCTTGAACTAACACATCAATAATCTTAGGTCCCAGCCCTGTAATATCAAATGCCGCCTTAGATACAAAATGATATAACCGTTCTCGCTCCTGAGCAAAACATTGGGGATTGGTACAATAATATGCCACCTCACCAATACGACGCTCAACTTTGGAATAACACACTGGGCAACGTTTAGGAAAACGGTAAGGCTTACTAATCTCCGGACGCAACTTGAGTAATACTTGAACTACATCGGGAATAATATCACCGGCTTTTTCCACAATTACAGTATCACCGATTCGTACCCCTAACCGCTTAATTTCATCGGCATTATGTAATGTAGCACGCGACACCGTAGTTCCCGCAACGCGCACTGGTCGTAAATGCGCTACGGGTGTTAACGCACCAGTGCGACCCACTTGTACTTGAATATCCTCCACTACTGTGGTTGTCTGTTCAGCCGCAAATTTAAAGGCTACAGATCCACGTGGAGCTTTGCCCACCACTCCTAATTGTTTAAATGTTGTAATATCATCTAAATTCACTACCATACCGTCGATCCAGTACGGCAATTTAGCACGTATTCGCGCTAATACTTGGTAGTGTTGTACAACGGCAGTAAGCGTTGTGCAACGTTTATTATGTAGGTTTGATGGAAAACCAAGTGTTTGTAAGTAATCGTGCATATCTGAATGTCGCTCTAAGCCAACTTCTGTGATGCAATCATAGGCCATAAAGCTAAGCTTACGCGCCGCCGCCATTGCTGGATCTAACTGCCGAATACTTCCGGCTGCCACATTTCTAGGATTGGCAAATTTAGTATCACTGCTGGCATTAAGCTGATCAAACTGCTGTTTACTCATATATACTTCACCTCGTACTTCTAATTCTGCCGGATAGTTTCCGCGTAATACTAGCGGGATCGATTCAATAGTTTTTAAATTTTCCGTAACATCCTCTCCTATTTTACCATCTCCTCGAGTTGATCCTTGCATAAATTTACCATCACGATACAGTAAATTCACTGCGAATCCATCCATTTTTACTTCAGCATAGTACCGTAATGGCCGCTGGGTTAGTTTTTGTATACGTTGCTCCCAATCTTGCAATTCTGCAACAGAAAACACATCGTTTAAAGATAGCATTGGCTGACTATGCGCTACTTTTTTAAATTGCGCTAAAGGCTTTCCGCTAACACGTTGGGTGGGAGAATCTGGCGTAATCAACTCTGGCCACCGTTGCTCCAATTGTACAAGTTCATGTTTTAGTGAATCTAAAGCCGCTTCGGAAATTTCCTCTTGATTAAGCACATGGTAAAGATAGCGATGGTGTTCAATAACTTGTCGTAGTTTTTTGATTCTAGCATTAGCTTGCTGCTTTGTAAGATATTTCATATTGACTCATTTTTACTCCTCTCCTAACTAAGAAAAAGATTGAAAGCGAGATAGATTTTTATTTAGTAATTTGCTCTTCTGAAAATAAGACGTAATCAAAATAATCGTTCAGTGGTGTACGCCATAATACTTCTGCAGTTATCTGTTGCTCACTACTACCCATGCTGCCGCTGCTAGTGAGTGCTAAACGCTCTTGTAATGGAATAGCCTTATTAGCCGTATCCATAGCGGATATCACTAAATTAGGTATCTGACAATACAAAGCTTTCAATCGCATTTTATATAAAAATCCCGTTTGCAAACCATAAGAACAGCCTGTGCTGCTGCTACAATTGTCATAGACCCAGCGCATTTGAAAAGTAGACGGATCTTCTACCGCATTGTTCCAACTTTGCGATGTCCAAGCCGTATTACTTAATTCTAAACTATTGTTATGCCCATCTTCACAAACAGCATTAGGCCATTGTACCTGTAAAGCTTTAATATTTAGCGGATTTGTAATTAAGTAGCCCTCCGCAGCATGATAGATTTCGGTATACAAATTTAATTGCGTAGTAGTTTGATTAGCTAAATCCAGTTGAATACTCGTATCACTATTCGCCATTAAACTTACATCGTAATTTGGTGTATTCGTAGTCACACTATTTACTATGGTGATTAATTTTGAAACATCGATAATTTTTGCAGTACGTGCTGCTTCAACAAAATATAATGTTTGTTCCACTCCACTTTCTGCGGCATTAAAACTTTGTTGAGCCTGACTATAACCGGTAACATAACGTAAATTATTCATTACAATTAAAGCTAATAAACTTATAATGGCTGCAAACACAATTAAAATAATCATGCTGATCACCAATACAGAACCCGATTGATTGGTTTTAAGTTTATCGAGCATAATACCGAGAAATGGTTAACACTTGGGCTTGGCTAGTAATCGAGGCGTCATCAAAATGTTGCGCTTTAATGATCATCACTACAGCTGGTTGATTATTCACGGCACTAGCCCCCACAGTTACAGTGGTAGGATCCGTTTCAGGATAAAGATAGAATTCCACACTTTGAATAACAACTTTTGATCCTGTTAAATTAGCTGTTACTCCCCCTTGGTTAAACACAATCGTTTTAGCAGAACTATCATAAGAAAAACTCACATGTGTTTGATCATGAGTAATAACTGCTAAACTTTGGAATGGCCCTGTACCAGTAATAGTTGAGTAATCGATTTTGGCTTCTCGGATATAATGACTCATTTCGGTAGTAGCGTAAGTTAATTGCTCTTCAAGTTGCTTTTGTTTCATTTGACGTAACGGCCCTTTTAAAAACATGAGTAGCAACTGAATAATAGCTGTTACAACCACTGCAAATACAGCTGTAGCCACCAACATTTCTACTACACTAAACCCATTACGGTTACACGCAACTGCTCGAGTAAGCCCGTTATGATTACTAGATTTAAGGCAAAACTTTGCTATCGGCATATTTCCAATTATATAATTTTTCTACAAAATTACGTTGAGTGATATTACCTCGGCTAGTCCAGCTAACAGTTACAGTTATTTGCATACCAATCTCAACATATTGATTAGTTGATCCAGTTGTAGCACAAGTTTTATCCATATCAGTTAAAATGAGTTCAGCAGTAGTTAAATTTGTAGTGACAATATCAAAACAGATGGGTTGCACAGTAACTAATCGATGAAACTGAGTAGCTGTTAAACCACTGGTGCTACCCGCTGTTTGAAGGTATCGTCCACTACTGTCTTGATAAACCAATGTATCGCCATTGTTAAAATTAAATGTGAAAGCCGCATCGGGAGAAATGCCGGGGTTGGGATTCCATACATAGATTGCCGTAGTATCATTGCTAGCACGTAAACCGTTCGCATAATCTCGTAATCGTCCGTTGGATTCAATAACGCCATCTTCACGTTTTAACCAATTACTATCACGCACATATCGAGCTGCTTCAATCGCTTCTTGACCAAGACGAGTAGCTTTAGTCTCCGCTAAAGCGGTAGTGCTAATAGCAATCACTCGCACTAATAACGTGACCAAACTCACAATACCAATTAATATAATTGCGATGGCCAATAATGATTCTAATAAACTTTGCCCGGTGTTATTCAGCTTCATGGTTGATCGATTAAACCGCTGGGATAATATAATGTAACAGTTTGTTTTATCATATGTGGAGCTACTACTTCTTGTATCGCCATAGCCATTGTGCCACGAATCGCCCAATCTTCCCCATTCATCATTACAGTGGTGTTTGTACCTACGGTAAATAAAAAATCTGAAATTGGGCTATTGAGTTCAACCTTATCATCTAACACTACGGTAGTCACAATGGTATCTACACCGTCATTATAATTAAAATTAGCATCTACATTACCGTATAATATAATTTGTTGTGGTGAAATGGTGGTATCTAGCACAATGCCGTACCCATTTGTTTTTACACCACAACATACCTTTCCAGTACGAGCGTAGGTACGAGCTAACGTCATGGTGGATTGTAGCATATTTGCACCAGCTTGTACCCGATCTTCAATGGTATTCCCTTTAAAATTTAACATTGTAACAACAGCCAATGTAGACATCATGCCCACCACAATGATCAACTCTACTAAAGTAAACCCCCTAAGTTTATCCTGTCCAGACATATAATAAATCATGAAGGTACCAATACAATAACTGTTGACCAAATAACAAGGTAATCAACGTGGCTAACGTTAAACAAGTGCCAAACGGAAACTGTCCTTGTAATGTAGTTTTACGAATAGCTAATAGTGCAACCGCTACAATTGTGCCTAGGCCATAAGCAAGAAACAACGCTACACAAATTTGTGGCCAACCAAGCATAGCGCCCATTACTGCACCTAAACGAATATCTCCGCCTCCCACCCAGCGCCCACGTGACCATAAAAACTGCACTAAGAAAAAAGCTGCTCCCACCATCATACCAAATACACTCACAGATAACGATACACCTAAAATTTGATTAGCCATCAACGCAAACACGACCATCGGTAACGTAAATCGATCGAGAATTAAATAATATTTAAGATCATAAACAAAAATCACTATCAAACTACTGGCATACACTAAATACATCAACAACCGCACTGGATCGGCATAAAACCAATACGCTAATAAAGCAAATACTAAAGCCGTAACACTTTCTACTACTGGGTATTGCCAAGCAATTTTAGATTGACACTGCCGACACTGCCCTCTTAATACTAAAAATGATGCTACCGGAAACAAATCATACCACGCCAACTGGCTAGAACAATGTGGACAAGCCGAGCGCCCCCACCACGATAGCTGAGCTTGTGTGCGTAATACCACAACATTAATAAAACTTCCTATAACTAACCCTAAGACAGTTACCAACATTATGATCATTATTTGCCAATCTATCATACCCCTAAATTATACCATAAACGCAGTAGAGACAGGATATCGTCCTGTCTCTACGCATAAACCTGGATAATGAATATCTAATTATTCAGATACGCAATACAAACCAGTTCCGGTTGGAGGAGTTCCAGCAACATAACCCCCAGCACAATTCTTATCAACTGTAGCACCTGATACAGAGGTAATGAAATTAGCTGCACCTACAGTATTCCAACCAGTTGGGCCAGTACCAGTACCGGCATTGGTATAATCTGTAACATCACCGGCAGCTAAAGTAGCTGCATTGTTACTCAAATCTTCCAATTTTACCATAAATACATACTGATCTGCTCCCGTACCAGAAGCATAGGCGCCAGCAGCATTATAGGCATAGGTATAAAAATCAGTAGTATCATTCTTTGGAGAACCCGGAGCCTGAGTAATGAATTTACCAATACCACCAGTGGTGCCGCTTGTATCCTCGCCTACGAAACTACTCCAAGCAGTTGGTTGAGGATAATGATTAAATTGGTTATAATACAATTCAATAGCACCTTGATATTGCTTAGCATCAGCAATACGTTTAGTATCACGAGCTTTCTTTTGTGCACCAGTTAGAGACACGATAGCCAAAGTAGCCAATAAACCAATAATCGCGATTACGATTAAAAGTTCAATCAGCGTAAAACCGGATTTGTTTTGTTTCTTTTGCATAACCACGTTTGCTAATTTTATTAAGTTAATTAATTAATAACACTAAACCCGCTGCGCATTATAGCATATCTATAAATTTACGACAATAGATTACCCGATTTGTCTTACTTGTTTGCCTTCTCAGCTTCTTCTTTTGCATAAAAAATGAAACTTGCGAAGTAAAATTTTTTACGCAGCCCCAATAGTATTGGTAGCGCTGTAAATAGGCAATAAAATACCTGTAACAATAATCGCTGCCCCAATCCCTAGCATAATAATAACCAGTGGCTCAATTAAACTTGTTAGGGTGCTTAACATACTATCAATTTCACGATTATAAAAAATAGCTAACTTCTTAAGAATTTCATCGAGTTTTCCTGTTTCCTCACCAATCGCAATCATTTGCGACACAATTAACGGCATATCTTTCTGATGCATAAACACACTTGCAATGAGATTTCCTCCCTGTACTTCGATAACAGCTTTAAGAATAATTTCGCGATACACCATATTACCTACTACATCTGCTGCTATCTCTAACGATCGCACCACTGGTACACCACTACTTAATAAATTGGATAAACTGACTGAAAATCGAGTTAAAGAGATTTGCTGATTTAATTTTCCAAAGACGGGTAAACGTAACTTCAGTTGATCCATGTAATAACGACCACTCGCGGTGCGACCATAAAAATAGACTGACACACTAGCAACCGCTAACAAAAAAAGTATTAGCCACCAATAGTGTGACATGATATAACTCGTTCCTAATAACACTTTCGTAGTCCAAGGCAATGTACCACCACTTTGCAAAATAACATCAGCTAATTTGGGTACTACATAAATCATCATCACCGTACCGATTACAATCATAGTGGTCAGAATCACAGCAGGATAAATCATCGCCCCACGAACACGACTTTTTAACGCGTAATCTTTTTCTTTTTCATCAGCCAAATAGATTAATACTTGATCTAGCCGTCCTGTAGTTTCGCCAGCCCGAATCATATGCACAAAAAACTGATCAAATACTTTTGGATAATGAGTTAACGCTTGAGACAACTTAGCGCCGCCCTCAACCGCCGCAGCAATATCGGCAATAACCAATTTAAAACGTGTATTTTCAGTTTGCCGAATAAGCGTTTTTAAAGATCGCACTACCGGAATGGAAGCATTAATTAACACTGCGAACTGACGAGAAAAAAATGTAACCTCTTTAGCAGTAATGCGATTGAATAAACCGTCAATAGTCGCAACCAAACCTGCAGATTTTTTTTCTTTTAATGTAACTGCCTGCAGTGCGCGATCGCGCAATAATGCATTCGCTTCACCAATAGAAGCGGCTTCTACTACACCGCTCGTTACCTGCCCAGTTTTGGTTTTAGCTGAATATGAGTATGTAGGCATAGCTACTAAGCCAATAACGCTTTAATTTTAGTAACAACCTCGGAAGGCAAGAATTGCGCTTTAACCATGTACTCATCGGCACCCAATCGCTTAGCTTGATCTTGATTGGTTTGATCACTTAAATTGGTTAACATAATTACTGGAATATAACGCGTGCTAGGATTAGCTTTTAAATATTGCAGAACGGTCCAGCCATCAATTTTAGGCAACATAATATCTAACAGAACTAAATCGGGTAATTCCTGCTGTGCTAAACTTAACCCAGTTTGACCATCTACTGCTATGCTCACTTGCAGATGTTCGCGCTCTAATTTTTTTAAATACATGCTGGAAATATAAGGATCATCTTCAACAATCAGCACTTTCGCGGCTGGTATTTTTTCAAGATAGTTAGCTATCACATCTACCATAATGTGTATGATTATGTTTTAGTAGCATTCCAAATCTCTTCAAGCGTGGTTAATCCACGAAATGCTTTTAATAATCCATCTTGGCGTAAAGAGAACATGCCTTGTTGTAAACCTTCTGCTTGTACAATATTAGTATCATTTGCCTGTTTTTCACCAATAATTTTACTTAGCGTTTTAGTATTTTCTAGCACTTCATTAATAGCTATTCTACCATGGTATCCAGTACCTTCACAATGGGTACAACCTTTGCCATGATATAAGGTAAATGGCGGTAATAACTTCACATCGGTGGGTAAAAACTGTTTTGGCATTAACTTAATCTCCGCTAAAATATCTTGCTCTGCATTTTTGCTTACTGGCACAGCTTCGCGACAATGTTGGCAAATTTTTCGTACTAACCGTTGTGCCACCACCACATTCAACGCACTAGCAATTAAAAATGGTTCTACTGCCATGTCCATAAGCCGCGGAATAGCACCAAAAGCATCATTAGTATGTAAAGTAGATAATACCATATGTCCAGTTAAAGCAGCGTGCACAGCCAACTCAGCCGTTTCATTATCCCGGATTTCTCCCACCATAATAATATCTGGATCTTGTCGTAGTACAGAACGTAACCCTGTAGCAAAAGTTAAGCCAATTTCTGGCTTCATCTGCGATTGTGCGATACCAGATAAATTGTACTCCACAGGATCTTCTAACGTAATGATATTCACTCCTTCTTGATTTAAGATAGAAATCATAGAATACAAGGTAGTACTTTTACCAGAACCAGTTGGACCCGTAATTAACAATAAGCCGTGTGGGCGTTGTAAGTTTTCACGCATGCGCTCTAAATTATGACCTTGAAACCCCAAATCAGACAACTGTAAAACACTTGAAGATGTATCTAGTATCCGTAATACTACTTTTTCATTATTTAATAGCGGCAAAGTAGATACACGAAATTCAATATCACGATTATCCACTCTCATTTTAAACCTACCATCCTGTGGCAAACGTGTTTCATCCAGTTTAAGATTAGCCAATACTTTAATACGAGAAATTAACGCTTTATGCACTTTTAGTGGCAATACCAACGAGGTATGTAAAATACCGTCTACGCGATACCGTACTCGAGTTTCATCGTCTAGTGGTTCAATATGTACATCAGAAGCTGAACCTTCAATAGCATGCTTCAAAATCACAGAAATCATTTTAGACACTGGCGCAGTTTTTACCACTTCCTCAGAATCCTCTTCTGATTTTTCTAAATCCACATCGCTAATATCCGCCGTAGCTAACGCCTCTTGAACTACAACATTTAAGCTTTCATACTGCTGCAGCACGTGTTTAATGCTAGCCATGCTAGCCAAAAAATATGTAAACTGCAACTTAGTCTGCTGACCAATAAAATCTAGCACTTCTACCGCATGGTAATCTTCGGGGTGCAAACACGCTACACTTACTACACCATCAGCCAATTTAAACGGCACTAATTGGTAATTTTCAGCAGTTTCTTGAGGAATAATTTTAAGAACATCCGACGGTACTTGCGTGAGTGTTAAATCAATTGTTGGTAAATGTAGCAACTCAGCTTTAGCCTCTAAAACAACTTCGGCTGTTAGTAATGTGCTCTGCTCCAAGGTACTAACAGCTACAACCGGATCATGGTTGGCTTCATTCAGTACCTGTTCTAATTGTTCTGATGTCAACAACTGTTTAGATCGGATAAGTTCGAGAAATTGACTAGCTAAAGCTGGAATCATAGGGCCGGAGTAGTAGCTATGAAAGGCACAGTATTGCCGTAAGGAGCAATGGGTAAAGCGATACTAGATTCATTGCCTGCCGCATCTACGGCCGACACCGTATAATAATAAATAGTATCTGGTTGAAGAGTAGTGTCGGTCCACTCGCTAGATTGGCTTGGGACAGTAGCAATAACTTTACCGACTTCACCAGCCACTTCGGAACGATAAATACGATGTTCTAAAATTGAATCATGCGGATCATTTTGCCATTGCACAACAAGTTGTTTAGAATTGCTATTCGCTGGTATAACTGTAATAGCCTGTGGTGGTTGAGGCGCCAAACTATCCGTTACAACTACTGAATACACTGGGCTAAGCTTAGAGGTAATAACTCCTTCTGCGGTAGTCTGGCTAGTTTGAATAGTATAATAATAAGTTTGGTTATTAATGACCGTAGTATCATAATAACTATCAGTTGTACCAGCAGTGATTGTGGTAATTAAATCACCCGGACTCGTTTCGGTATTTGCTCGGTAAATTTTTACAGTATCATAGAGTAACTGATTAGACTGATCATGCCAACTAATAAGAACTCGCTGCCCTACTTTAGTATCTGTAACCACTACATCTGGTACATTTGGAGCAAATACTCCATCGCCACTGCGGGCACGCACTTGATCGGCATAGCTAGTTTTTGGAGTTACTTGCAAATTTAGCACCTGATCATTTAATAGCTTATCCATAGGCAGTTCTTTTACCACCGGCTGACTGATGGACACAATAGCTGGATTAGTTCGTTCATGAACAATGATATTATGAATAGCTAAATACTGCTTTACCCAAATTGCTACACCAATAATGCTAGCCAAACCAACACCCAACATTACTGTACTGCGCTTAACATACTGCATTAGCTGCTTCATAAACTATACAGTTTAAAAGTTAGTGTATAATCACTAGCTTGTGGATTATAAGACAACGTATCTAATTCAATTAATTGAGCGCTGTTTTCTAAAGTTTGCATCAATTCTTTAAAATTAGTATAGCTGGTATCTGTGCTAGAAATATTTACGGTTACCTGGGTAACCGAATACAACCGGCTGGTTTCGAGAGAAGTTGCATCTGCTGACTTAGCTTCTAACGGTGCAATGTTGATACTTTGAATAGAAAATTTAGATTGCCGAATAATAGCTTCAATTTCTGCGAAAGTCATTTCAGGAACTACCTCAGGCAAAATGTTATGCATGTAGATTAGTAAATTTTTATCAATCGTTTTATAATGCGCCTCCATAGCTTGTAAATCCGTGAGATACTGTTGTCGTTCAGCTAACATGGCCGCCGATTGATTATAAACAATCTGACTAGTATTTTGCACACTATAATATTGAGGCAACACAATCCAATAAAAACCACTCAACACAAACACACTAAAAACCACCGCTAAAATATAGCCGTAATAATGCTCAATACTAATGTAAATTTTAGTCTTGGAAATATCCAGCATAATGATAGTTTAATACTTCTGGATTTAACTGCAACGTAATATTAAATGTAATTAGACCTGTACTAGAAGTGGTTGAAATAGCATTATTACTGTTGCCATTACTAGCACTGATATCGGCTCCACTGGCTGTGGCCACTTGTACTTGATTGATATAACGATTAGCTTGCTTAAACACTGCAATTTGATGACTCACGCTAGCATAATCTGTGGTAACAGCTTGTAACGTAACTGCGCCGTTAGCATCCGCATTAACTAAACTATAATAAACATTCGGTAAAGTATATTGTTCTAATACTAAAAACACGTTGGTCCAATAACGATGTTGTTGTAATAAAGTACTAATTGTAGATAATTGTTTAGCAGTAGCATTCACTTGATCTTGTAGTGATTGATACCCTATTATCGCTTGATCTAGTCCTGCAATGACTGTTAAATTAGTATCGGTGCGAATAAAATAATACGTCTGATAACCCAACACTCCTAAATAAATGACCCCCACTACAATTAAGCTTCCTAAAATCGTATTCAATAATTGTTGAATTTTACCAAATACTGGGGTAAGCGCAGTACTTAATTGTGGTAATAAATTAATATGTAGCACTCCTGCAGCTGGCGGATTTGGATTCGTAGTAACACCAGTATACTGACTAACATTATGCGCCTGGATATCCCCCGCTGGCAAGACAACTGTTTTTGTAGGCTGAATTGGCTTGTCTTTAGGCTGAGGAGATGCTAACGGTGACACAACCGTTTTAATTGCGGGTGCTGTGGGCAAACCCTGCAATGGCACGGTCGGTACGACTGGCACAACCTGAGACGCGGGCTTAACAATTGGCATCACCGGAGCCACTGGAGGCGACAACTTAACAGGTGGTTGCTGTATTGCTGATACAGCCGGTACAGCAGGCATGGTATGACTAGGTGGAGTAGGTGGAGTAGGTATTACGCGTAGAGCTGTCACCACAGGTTTGCTCATTGTAGTTGTTGACAATTGCCCGGATTTCACTTGAGGTACCGACTGTTTAACTGTGAGTAGCACAGTTTGATCTGGAGACGTGGGTAGAATGGGCGCCATTTTTACAGCAGATTGCGCTGACACAGTTGAAGCTGATTGAACAGGATTAACTGATATCACCGGTTGAGTAATCACTTTAGATTGATTAAGAGCGTTAAGCGCTGGCGCCAAAACCGGACTAGTGGTAACGGCTTTTGAGTTGTTTGTTGCAGTGGTTGACGACTGCTTGAATTGAGATTGTACAGGCATAACAGATGTTACTTTATTGTTGGCCTGTACTACGGGTTTTGAGCGAGCTCGAAGAGCCGCTGTTCTAACACTAGATTGTGGTGCAGTTGGTACAGTAGTTGACGAATGTTTTTTTTTGTTACTCAAACTCTGCCACCATTGCTTTAGTGAACGATGCTCTTTCGTAGGATTGGTATACTCTACACCGTAATGCACCTTACCATCTTTGCCTGGATTCACCTTATTTTTTTGTTTGATAAAATCGATATCGGCCATGCTAATAAGATCACTAAATAATTTCCCGCATAGCCAAGCCAATAGGCACCGCTAAACGTGGTCCAATTTCACTAAGTACACTTTTCAATTCTAATGGATAAATCACTCTAGCCCATGGATCACCAATAACCACTTTGGTATTTAATGTCTGGCTAAGATATTGTGGTAAATTAGGCAACCAAGCCGATCCGCCTGTTAAAATAATTTTTTCAATTTGGTAATTACTCTGATTATGATATAAATTCAACACATAACGAATTTCGTTTACCACTGAAGCCACCATAAACTCAATACGTTTAGGAATTTGGTTTCCTGTATTCGTAGATGCAATTAAACCAAAGTCGCGCTTAAACTGTTCAGCGCGCTCAACATCCACATTCAAACTAGTAGCTACCGTTTTGGTAATGGCTTGCCCACCTAGATCGATGCTACGATTCACTACTGGAATACTGGAAACTACTACAGAGATATTAGTAGTGGCCGCTCCAATATCTACCACCATCATTGGTACTCGATCATGGCCAATTAAAGCACGCTCCATGGCAAAAGCTTCTGTTTCTAGACTAATGAGATTCATGCCAGCTAGTTTAAAAATTTCAATATATTGGTTTACCAAATCCGCTGGTGCGGCTGTAAGCAAAATTTTATGATACTTACGAGGTTGACTAGTAATTTGAGCCCCGGATTCTGCTGTAGTATTACTGCCTGTGCTACCTACCAAACCAGCTTCATTATCTAATAACTTCCAATCTAAGATCATTTTTTCAATGGGCATTGGAACAAACTTTTTTGCTTCCCATTGTACAGCCGCATCTAATTCTTTCTTATTCATTTCCGGTAAGGTGATAATCGATGAAAACACCGTATAGCTTGGTAAGGCCGCCACCACATTATTTGTACTAGCTTTGGCTTTTGCTACCACTTCTTTTAAAGTAGTGGCAATGTATTGCTTAGCTTCAGGATTGCTAAACTTTAATAACCGACTAGGACGCTCAATATAACCATAGGTAACTAGTTTTGGCCGCCCTTTTTCATTATGCAGTTCTACCACTTTTAGTGATGAACTGC
>CAZZNZ010000002.1:0-13888 GCA_964655875.1 uncultured Gammaproteobacteria bacterium
TCGCGGGGCAGGGATCTCTAAACGTGGCACTCTATTCAATCCAAACATATTTTTGAATAAGTAATAAGTATTAATTAAAATAATTATAGCATAATTTTTATTTTTGTCAAGTTTTACGGGGATTTTTCGGTTTTTTTGTCTCAAGAGCCATTTTTTTATTTACAGCTAGGCAATGTGTTCATTGCTAGATTTGTTTGGTGTGTTATTCTCACCATCCGTTACTATTTTTTTAGAAAAATCTAAAACTTTTCCTTCCTCACCATTATTTGGTAATAACCATGGTCTTATGGTGGCTGGTTTTTCTTTTCGGCCACTCCCATCATTTATATAAAGGGTGCAACCTCCTTCCATCTTGGCGTATACCTTTACTACTGCTCCACTACTACCATTATCTGATTTTTGTTCTTCCGCATAATAGACGCGGCTTTTTCCCTCAGCTTTTGCTTTAGCATAACCCTCTGGCCCATGATGTTCTGCTGGTCGAATAGATAGGTTAACGATTCTACGTTCACGATTCATATATGAAATGCTATAATTTATATAAATAATACTAAAATTTATCACTTTTGTCAATTTTCTCACTATGGCGTTAATGACCAAGATGTCCAATAAGGACTTAATTAATCACTTTATTGAAGCAAATACGCGACCGGGCGAAACCGTGCATAAATTTACTACGCGAGGAAGTTTATCGAAACACAATTTGGAAATGCTCGAAAAAAATAAGGTTATGAAGCATGCTTTAAGTGATATTCATGGCTATACGTACCATCATAAGGTAAAGGAAGCCACTAAAGATATGATGAAGGAAGGTTATTTGCATCATGCCAAAAATAAATACGGCACGGCTAGTAATTTTGTAGATCATATTTTTACTCAAGAAATACATGAACACACAGCGACTAGGCAGCAGAATATTAAAGATATTCAGGCACAACGAATTGAGATAGAGAAAAGGCGGCAAAATATTGTTGATATTCAAGCGCAACGTGATGCCGAAGCCGGTGGGGAAGCTACTAACCATAACGCTAGCTCAAGCCCAGCTATGGCCCTGCCGAATTTGGCTAAAACGCATGTGTTGTTGCATCAGGATGATGCCGAGAGCTTAAGTGGAACCGGCGCTAGCTTAGCTCGAGGTGGGGTGGCAGCTTATGGTGTGGCCGAGACAAATTTGAAGCCACTCGATCAATTGCCCAAGGCGGTAACGCGGCCAGCGGAGTGGTTAAAACAAGATCAAGAAATTGAAGAACCAGCTATTGATTAGCGCTTAGCGTTGTGATATAGTCGATGATATGCAAATTCAATGGTTAGGCCTCGGGGCATTTAAAATTCAAACTAGTAAAGCAGTTATTGTTACTGATCCATTTGTGGATCAAGCTGGCCTAACTATGTCTAAACTAAAGGCCGATATTGTGGTGGTGTCCGATTCTTCCAGTAAGCTAGCAAACAATGTTCAGCGTCTTAGTGGAGAACCTTTTATGATTGCTGGTCCGGGGGAATTCGATATACATGAAACTTTCGTGTACGGTTTGCAGGCTACGCAATCGATCTATCTCATTGAAACCGAAGGTGTTAGCATTGCTTTTTTGGGTTCTACTAAAAATGTGATTACCACTAAACAATTAGAAATCATCGAAGGGGCTGATATTTTATTATTGCCACTAGATACTTTTACTACGGAACAACGTATTTCACTAGTGGGTGAAGTTGAACCACGGGTAGTGATTCCATATTTATATAAGAATTCTACCGAGCTAGATTCATTCTTAAAAGAGATGGGCACAAAAATGGTTGAAGCGCAAGATAAATTTATAGTAAAAGCTAAAGATTTACCTCAAGATACAACAGCAACTATTATTTTAAAAACTTTAAAATAAACTATGGGGGTAAAAAAGATAACGGTTAAACGCAAAACTAAGACTACCAAGGCTACTAAACCGAAGTTGAAGAAAGCCAGTAAAAAAGTTGGTGTAAAAAAATCAACCGTTAAAGCTAAGCGTAGTAGAGCTCAAGCTACTAAGGCAACTGTACAACCCATTACAACTATTCCCATGATAGCGGATGCCATGCCCACTATAGCTCCTATACAGGCTGGTGTACCATTAGATTTAACTATGCCCCCAGCCTCTTTAGAGGCTATTGCGCCAGCAACATTTAAACAAACGAATCCAGCTAATCGTGTTAAGTTATGGGCGGCTGTGGCAGTAACCATGGTGATGGTTGTGTTGGCTTGGGTGTATGCTTTGCCTTATAATATTACCGTTCCAATTAATGAAAATGCTCAATTATCGGAAGTGGGTAATACCAATATTAGTGAAATTGTAGGTGACATTCGAAACAGTTGGAATAACTTTGCCACTCAAGCGCAAAATTTTAGCGAGGTTAGTCGAGATACTACCGCTGTTAATGTTAATCAGCCTACTAATGTTCATACCGACACTACAGCACCTACACTAGAAGAATTAGATCATTTATTTACGGATATCAATTAACATTTCTTATGTCCAAATCTGTTTCCAAATTGAAAGCAGTTCCGGTTGAACTAGTAAAACAACCAGTTGTGATTTCACAACCGATTGTAAAAGAGATGGAGGAATCGTATTTGAATTATGCCATGAGCGTAATCGTAATGCGGGCGTTACCCGATGTACGTGATGGGTTAAAACCAGTTCATCGCCGCATTTTATATGCCATGTGGAGTATTGGCTTACGTTCAAGCGCGAAATTTCGCAAGTCAGCTACTGTAGTTGGCGAGGTGTTAGGTAAGTATCATCCACATGGCGATACAGCTGTATATGACACGTTGGTGCGGTTAGCGCAGAATTTTTCATTACGTTATCCTTTAGTACATGGCCAAGGTAACTTTGGTTCAATGGATGGCGATGCTGCCGCTGCTATGCGATATACCGAAGCTAAGTTAGCTAAAATTGCCGAAGAATTATTGTTAGATATTGAAAAGGATACAGTAGATTTTCGACCGAATTATGATGGTACGCACAATGAGCCAGTAGTGTTGCCAGCCAAACTACCCAATTTATTATTGAACGGCACAGTTGGTATTGCAGTGGGCATGGCTACCAATATCCCGCCACATAATTTAACCGAATTATGTGATGGTATTACCTATCTTATCGATCAACCAGAAGCAGCGATAGAAGATTTAATGGAGTTTGTGAAGGGGCCAGATTTTCCCACTGCTGGCATAATTTATGATGTAGCTACGATTAAGAGTGTTTATAGCACTGGCAAAGGCGGTATTGTCATGCGTGGCCGAGCTATGATTGAAGAAACTAAAGCCGGCCAAAGTAGTATTGTTATTAGTGAAATTCATTATCAAGTGCTTTAAGCCAGCTTGGTAGAGGCATTTTCAAATTTAGTGAAGGACAAAAAAATTGAGGGGATTAACGATTTGCGTGATGAATCGGATCGTTCTGGTATTCGCGTGGTGATTGAATTAAAACGCGATGCTTATCCCAAAAAGGTATTAAACCGGTTATATAAGTTAACGCAGCTACAAGAAACTTTCCATGTGAATATGGTGGCATTGGTGGATGGGTTACAACCCCGGGTGTTAAATCTTAAAACCATGTTAGAGGAGTATATTAAGCATCGTGAAGCCGTGGTTACTCGCCGTAGTCAATTTGAATTAAAAAAAGCCCAGGACCGCGCTCATATTTTGGAAGGCTTGGTAATAGCTTTAGAAAAAATTGATGCCATTATTAAAACAATTAAAGCCTCTAAAAATAAAGAGGAAGCTAAAATCAACTTGATGAAACAGTTCAAGTTTAGTGAGCGACAAACCATTGCTATTTTAGACATGCGTTTACAGCAGTTAGCTAATTTAGAACGTTTACAGGTAGAAGAAGAACTAAAGGAACAACAAAAAATCATTAGAGAGTTAAAACGGATTTTGTCCAGTCGAAAAAATATTTTAACAGTAGTGAAAGATGAAGTGATAGAATTAAAAAACAAATATGGCGATGATCGTCGTACAGAGATTGTACCACAAGCGTTAGGTAATTTTTCACAAGAAGATTTAATTCCTAAGGAATCTGCCATTGTGATGTTAACGCGTGATGGCTATATCAAGCGGCTAACGCCAGATACTTTTAAACAACAACACCGTGGTGGTAAAGGCATCATTGGTTTAACAGCCAAAGAGGAGGATAGCGCGGCAGCCTTAATTTCCACTAACACACATTCTAATTTGCTATTCTTTACTTCTAAAGGGCGAGTTTTTCAATTACGTTCATATGAAGTGCCGGCTGCGTCACGTACAGCTAAAGGGCAGGCGATTGTGAATTTTTTACAACTAGGTCCGGAAGAACAAGTGAATGCAGTGTTGCCAGTGGAGAAATCTTCGCAGAATAAGTATTTTGTGATGGTAACGCGGAACGGTTTGATTAAAAAAACTAAGTTAGATGCATTTGCGAATGTACGGCGCTCTGGTTTAATCGCTCTAAAGTTAAAAATAGGAGATCAATTGCAATGGGTGAAACCATCATCGGGTAAAGACCATATTATTTTAACTTCAAACAATGGCCAAGCCATTCGGTTTAAAGAAACCGATGTACGTGATATGGGACGAAATGCGGCGGGTGTACGTGGTATTCGTCTAAAAGCCAGTGATTTAGTGGTGGGAATGGAGATTTTGCCGGCAGGTGATGCAAAAAATCAGCAATTAACTGTAGTGATGAGTCAAGGATTTGGTAAACGTAGTGATTTAAAGAGTTATAAGGTGCAAAATCGTGGTGGTTCTGGAATTAAAACTGCTAAGATTACGCCAAAAACAGGCCAAATTGTGTATAGCTTCTTAACTGATAGTTCGCCTATTCATGATATTTTAATGATCTCTAAAGCTGGGCAGGTCATTCGGCTGCCATTAAAGAGTGTATCAGTGTCTGGTCGAGCTACCCAAGGTGTACGTTTAATGCGTTTTAAGATAGAAAAAGATAAAATTGCCAGTATTGCAGTATTAGCTACTCAACTCGCTGAATAGATTCTACCTTTTCTGATGCTTTGCAAGACCTAGGGAGATCCTTCTAAACAGAAGAGGTATAATTTAAAATTTTTAAGAAACTCTCTACTTTTAGACTAGCACCGCCAATTAAAGCTCCGTTAATATCAGGTTGAGCCATTAAAGCAGCTGTATTATCTGCGTTCACCGAACCACCATAAATAATGGGTGTGGCGGGCGTTACTAAACTACGAATTAAAGCGTGTACTTGTTGAGCCTGTTCCGGTGTAGCGGTTTGTCCCGTGCCAATCGCCCAAATAGGTTCATAAGCAATGACGATTCGATTCAAATCTGTTTGTGTGATATTTGCTAGAGCAGTGTTTACTTGTTCTGTAATTACAACGGCAGTTTGGTTTAATTGACGTTGTTCAAGTGATTCACCTACACAAATAATTGGAGTGAGGTTGTGCCGTAATGCGCTAAGTACTTTTTTGTTGACAGTTGCATTTGTTTCATTGTTATCACGGCGACGCTCAGAGTGGCCTATGATTACATAGCGACAGCCAAGTTCTACTAACATGACAGGGGAGATTTCTCCCGTAAAAGCACCGCTATCAGACCAATGCATGTTTTGGGCACCATATTGCACGAGATGATTAGGCAGAAGCTGTTGCAGGGTTGCTAAGACAGTATAAGGTCCACAAATCACTACCTGATGATTGTTTAACCAAGTCTTTGTTTGTATAGTTGCCACAAAAGCTTTAGTTTCTGCGATGGATTGATGCATTTTCCAATTAGCGACGAGTAACTTTGACATAATGGAGATTATATAGTACTATGATAAAACTTACAATTAATTATTGATTACCGCTGACTATGGGGCTACCCGGAAAACGTCTCTCCAGCCGACGACGCAAAACTAGAGCTGCGCACCATGCTTTAAAATCGACTACTTTGACCAAGTGCTCAAAGTGTAATAAACCAGTGTTACCGCATACGGCTTGTGGCTTCTGTGGTTATTATAAAGGACGAAATATTTTTGCGAAAACCACTACTCCAAAACGAAAGTTGACAGAAAAAAAAGTCACTACTGCTAAAGTTGAGACAATTAAGTCAACAGAATCTAAATAGTTAGTAGAGACGGGAGGACAGTTATGGCCAATCGTCATTTAGCTAGAACCATTGCTTTACAGAGCCTTTACGAGTGGGATTTTCGTGGGCAAAAAGAGGATCTTCAACGATTAATTGTTCGTAATGTAGAAGAATTTGCGCCTAATTTTGATGATCGTCAATTTAGTGAGCAGCTAGTACAAAGCGTGTTGGATCATCTTACCGAATTGAATACGTTTATTACAGATTATGCTCCAGAATGGCCGTTGCAGCAAATTACTACGGTAGATCGGAATGTGTTGCGCATTGGATTGGCTGAGTTGAAATTTAATGCGGATATTCCACCTAAAGTGGCTATTAATGAAGCTATTGAATTAGCTAAAACTTTTGGTGGTCCATCGAGCGGTAAATTTGTGAATGGAGTATTGGGTAGTATTTATAAAGATATGCAAAACAATTCAAATGACTGATTTAGCAACTATACCACAAAAAGATTTACTTGGCTTAGAAGCAAAACTAGGTGTAACTTTTGTAAATCGTGATTTATTAACACAGGCTTTGGTGCACCGATCTTTTTTAAATGAGCATCGATCATTTCCGTTAGGTCATAATGAACGGTTGGAATTTTTAGGCGATGCGGTACTAGAATTAGTGGTTACAGAGTATTTGTATAAAAATTTCAGTAATCCAGAAGGCGAACTTACTAATTGGCGAGCTAGTTTAGTGAATTCACAGATGCTAGCGACTTTATCAACTGAATTAGAAGTTGAACAGTATCTTTATTTATCACATGGTGAACAAAAAGATAATAACAGCAAAGCGCGCATGAAAATATTAGCCAATGCTTTTGAAGCGTTAATTGGCGCTATTTATATTGAGCATGGATATCAGGAAGCCAGTGAATTTATTCGCAAGCGGGTATTAGTAAAATTGAAGTATATTTTAGATCATAAATTATATTTAGATCCAAAAACACATTTTCAAGAAACGGCGCAAGAAAAATTGGGTATCACGCCAACGTATCGCGTGCTAACGGAAATTGGTCCGGATCATGATAAAAAATTTACGGTTGGCGTGTACCTAGGAGTTGAACAAATTGCTAGTGGTAGCGGCTCATCTAAACAGGAGGCCCAAGTAAATGCAGCACATCATGCCATTGCTTTGAAAGGATGGTAGTATGTATCTCGAAAAACTTGTTATTACCGGTTTTAAATCATTTCCACAAACTACGGAGTTTACGTTTGATCATCCTTTTGTGGCGGTGGTGGGTCCGAATGGTTCTGGAAAAACAAACGTTACCGACGCCTTACGTTGGGTAATGGGTGAGCAATCTTTAAAGTTATTGCGAGTGAAGCACGCTACGGATGTTATTTTTGCAGGTTCTGAAAAATTAAGTCGCAGTGGTTTAGCGAGAGTTGATTTATATTTGAACAATACTGCAAAACGATTGCCGATAGATTATACGAATGTAATTATTTCACGTCAGATTAATCGATCTGGTGAAACGGAATATTTATTAAACAATAATCCAGCGCGATTGCAGGATATTTTATTATTACTCGCCCAGGCGAATTTTGGTCAAAAGAGTTATGGTGTCATTGGCCAGGGGCAGATTACTGATATTATTAATGCGAATCCACAAGATCGTAAAACATATTTCGATGAGGCCACTGGAGTTAAAGAATTTCAAATGAAGCGTGATCAAGCGATTCATAAATTAATTCGCACGGAAGAAAATTTATTACGAGTAGAAGATTTATTAGTTGAAATTGAACCACGTCTAAAATCTTTGAATCGGCAAGTAAAGAAATTAGAGCAACGCCATCATTTAGAAGCAGAGTTACATTTAGTACAAACCCAGTATTATGGCTCGTTGTTAGTTGCATTAAAACAACAGCTTAAAAATTATCAAATCAAGGCGGCCGAGTTGGAGGCCGAGCGTACGGTGGCTACGAATCAACTTACTACCATTGAGCACGAGATGGATGCGCAGCAACGCGAATCATCTCGTACCGCGTTATACCAGCAATTGCAGCAGGAGCATAGTCAGGTTGTGACACAGAAGCACGCTTTATTAAAGGAGCAAGCAGTTTTACAGGGGCGATTAGAGTTAGAGCAAGAGCAACGTGGTGAAATTGAGGTGATTTGGTTAGAGCGACGCGTAGCGGATGTCCAGCAGCAGTTGCAAACAGTCGAGGGAACACAACAACAATTAGTCAGTACAATTGCCCATCAAGATATTCAGTTGGCAGCGGTAGCAAAAGCTCAAGCACAAGTAAAACAGGATATTGCTAAACTCGACAAAGAATTACAAATGGCTAAAGATGCACTGAGCAAAATTACTGCCACCGTTTCATTAGGTGAAGTAAAAGAACGTTTAAGTGCTTTATTTCAACGCCAAGAACAATTTTTGCGTAGTTTGTTGAATACTACTTCACTCGTGGAATTTAAAGATCGTCAACAGCAGGCCCAGGGTATTACCAGTGATTTAGCTACATTGCTAGATGATTTACATGATGAAGATCGAGAAGCTATTGCTTTACAGCAACAAGCGATTCAAGCCCTAACAAATCGTATTACGGTTACTGCAGAATTAAAAGATAAGTTATTACAGGATTATGCTGAATTAAAAGCGATGTTGCAAACGCGTCGTGAACAGTTAGAACACAGTAAGATTACGATAAAGCAATTACAAACCGAAGTAGAGCGCTTGCAAACAGAGTTAACGCAAAAACAGGCTACACTCATTACTCCAGAAAATCGATCTGACCAAATGCAACGTTTACAAGAACAAAGCGTTGCTTTAGCTAAACAGTTAACCGATATTGACGCTCAATTACAACATAAACAGCACGCGTTAGATGCGTTTAATCAAACTGAAGAAGCGAAGCAACGTCGATTACTAGAGCAGCAAACTCAGGCTCGTCAAGTGCAGATTCGGTTGAATCAATTAGCGAACGCTATTCAATCAGTTGCGGTTAGTGTTACGAAGAGTCAAACGCGATTAGAGGATTTGCAGCAAGAATTAAGTCGTGAAGTGCCGGAGAATGTTCAAACGCAAATTAATGCTTGGATGGAAGTACGTAATGATCACGATAAATTATTAATTGAAATTGAACGTATTAAACACCAATTAGAATTAGTTGGAGGGATAGATCCAGATATTGTGCAAGAACAGCAACAAACCGCTGAACGGTTTACTTTCTTAAAGCAGCAGAGCCAGGACTTGCGCCAAGCCATGATCGCTTTAGAACGTGTGATTGATGAATTAGATGGAACGATTCAACGACAATTTAATCATTCTTTTCAAGCGATTACCAAAAATTTTTCCAAATACTTTAAATTATTATTTAGTGGAGGTGAAGCTAAATTACAATTACAAACAGAACAATCTACGGAACCAGTATTAGAGGCCGATGCTAACCAATCTGCAATGTTGCTGGGTAAACGAAAATTAAAGCAACGTGTCATTTCTGGCATTGATATTATTGCTCAACCACCCGGAAAAAAACTGAACTCAATTCAAGTGTTATCTGGTGGAGAAAAATCATTAACCGCTATTGCCTTAATGTGCGCTATTATTGATGCCAACACTCCACCTTTCGTAGTACTAGATGAAGTAGAGGCGGCGTTAGATGAATCCAATACCGAAAAATTCTCAGCGATTATCAAACAATTATCAAACAAAACCCAGTTTGTTGTAATTTCACATAATCACGTTACCATGCGTCAAGCTGACGTATTGTACGGTGTAACCATGAATAAAGTAGGGGTTAGTAAAATTTTATCGGTTAAACTGGCTGAGGCGGAACAGTTGGTTCCGTAGACCGATTGATTTCCTCTAATAGCACAAATAGTACCATGATTACTAGACTGTTAAAACTATGAATAATTTGGTTAATAGTGTTGACTAACGCTAGAAAGCCGGGAATAGTTGGAGTGATTAGAGCTAATAGTGAACCAATGATAAACAGCATTAACTGTGTAATAAGAACATAGCCTGGTGCAATCCACCAATAGCGTTTAGTAGTTTTAAAACTTTGGACGATGGCTTGCCAGGGCGTTAAGTTTTTCCATATTAAAGCAGGCAGTGCTAAGCTACTACCGAGCCAGATGATTAATCCAGGAAGAATAAATAAACCAAAACCAATTACGCTGCCAAGTAAGATTAAGCAACTGGTAATAAAAAAATGAATAAAATAATGCTTGCTAGTCTGGATGATTGTTTTCAAATCAGGAACTTGTTGTTGGTAGTTAGCTTTTACCATCAACATGCAACACAAGTTGATCCAAACCTGGCTAATGGCTGAGATACACTGGATCGCAATAAACCAAGGATTTTTCCATAGAGTGATTAGGTCAGTCACATTTACTAATGCTAAATCAATTATTTTCCAATATACTAAAGCATCAATGATGATATTGATTGGTAAACTGATCCATAAGTGACTAAACAAGATAATATCAAATCGTAAGCGATATTGTTTCCAAGTTAATTTTAGCAGACGTAGGTAAGTAAACATGATTTTCATTGGGACAAGTATATCATATTGACAGGAAAAAGCCCATCCGTTATACTTCCTTCCATGTTATCTATTCGTTTAGCCCGAGTTGGGCGAAAAAACCAGCCTACCTATCGGGTAGTATTACAAGATAAAGATTGGTCAACTCACTCCAAAGTGCTAGAAATTTTGGGGCATATGAACCCCCATACTAATCCAGCTACGGTGGTATTAAAACAGGAACGGATTAAGCATTGGCTTAGTAAAGGCGCGGAAACTTCAGCCACGGTACATAATATGTTGGTTACGGCAGGCGTAGTTACTGGAAAAAAACAGCGTGTAGTTTACGGTAAAAAGGCCAAAACTGACGACAAGGCTGAAACTCCTAGTGCATAATACTCCCTCTTGAATTTTAACCAACTCTCCTTATCTAGGAGAGGATAGGGTTTTCAGATTTGATATGTCAGATTTGATATTGACAAGCATCTTAGTATGTGCTAAGATGCTTTGTTCATTTTAAGAAGAGTTTTTGGTTCAAGTCTGCTTTCGACACACTTGATTCCTGTAGGCACGACGAGCATGGAAATCTTAAGGAAGGATAAACGAGGTATTACTTCATTCATCCCTTCCCAAGATTTTCTTGCCTACAGAAACTAAGTGTGTTTTTTGTTGAAATATGCTATATCTCGTCTTTGCGTAGTTACTACAACGGAGCGTCCAACGTTAGGTAGAAGTCTTGTTTTTATTGGGATTGTTATTTTTGTTTGTATTTGTGTTAATATTGGTTTTATCGTTTGATGCATTTCCAGCCTTATCATTAGCAGTAGTATCTTTTGTTTTAGGTGATTCTTCAGCTTTTGACGGACCAACAACACAGCTAGCAGCTTGAGGTTTATATACGCTGATAAAATTTTGTTGATCAATTGTTCCATCAGCTTGTTCTACTATGTAATCGAATGATGCTGTGACACCAGTAAAAACGTGATTATCACAATTGCGGGTACCAGGAGGAAGTGACGGATCTAAAGTTTCTACTGTAGGCCCAGGAGAAACATAGTTGTAGTTACTCGGTTCCGTAAAGGAGCCTTTGCGACCATCATTAGTGCCCCAGAATTCAAACATAATCTTACTACCCTCTACTCGGCTACGCCACAAAATATAATGGCCGGTATCATTTTTAAATTTGAAATCCGGTGATGGTTCATAAATAGTAGCATCTACCCCAGCTTTACCGTTATAACTATAATAGGATACGGCCCAGGAATGATTATGTCGTTCTACAATAGGTAATCCCGACAACATCGCCGCTCGGAATGCTGTAGTCCCTACTTGACATAAGCCACCACCAGCTTCTTTTTCTAGTTTTTTGCCTTTTATCACTAGTTCAGGTTTCCAGCCGTGAGCTTCATCGATAGGAGATAATATACTAAGTAAAGAAAAAGTTTCATCAGGAGCCAGTAGTAATCCATTTAATAATTCAGCGCCTTTTTTGATATTATAAACACGATTGCTTGGGCTACCAGCAAAACTAGTTTCGCCAATTGCCAGTAATTCAGTAATACCCAAATCATCTAGGTTATCTGGATTAGCGCGTGGATGTATTATTTCCACAACTAAATTTACATCAAAATTATCATCCATGAATACTGATTTTTCAATGGCTGCTATAGTTTTATCTATAGCTATACCTAAACCGTCTTGCCCATCTTGGAATTGTGTTAATTCTACTTTTCCGTCTACAATATTTAAGCTAAATTTACCTTCTTTAGTTGGTTGATCCACTTGTTCAGCAATCGTTTGTAATGATTCAGTCATAGCCAAATGATTAAACCCAACTCCGGTTGGAGTAAATATTAACCATACACCAATGTCTGTGGCACTGATAGTAAAATTTTGATCATTGTAATGCAGCGTTAATGGCGCCGATGCATAAATAGCCTCAGCATTTTTTTTACGTTCGGTAGCAATTGTTTTGGTAATGGGAGCAGGGTCAATTATTGTATCGAGTGTAATATTTACGGGTTGAGCCATTTGTAGAGCGGTGTCTATTTCGGCTAATATTGTGTCCCAATCAAATTTAGTGCCATCACTATGGGTAGTAATAGTAGATGTGCCATCCTCTGCAAAGGTAATACCTGCATTATGATAGGGAGTAGTGTACTGATCAAATTTATTTTGCAGCTGAACTAATAGTGCTTCACGATTTAAAGTATATTGTAATTTGACCGTGGTTGGAGTAATGAATCGTTGTAATTTAGTGTAAATATTATTAACGGCAGTAGCTGAGCGACCTATACCATAGGCCAGAGTAGCTGTATCATCTGGATTAATGGTTAGGAGTGGAACAGTATCGTCAGCGGTTGTTATTGGAATAGTTAAATCATCATTCTTAAAATGAAAGACTAAACCGGGTTGTTCAATAGTGGTTTTTAAATAATGTACTTGATTGGAGATTTCAGCATAGGTTTGCCCTGACAGGCTGGTGCGATTAAAATAAATTCCCGGATAAACTTTATTTTGATAGGTATATTCATAAACAAAGCTACCTATGATAGTTAACAATAACACTACCATAACCACACCTAAGATCCAGATGATGGTGGTAACAGGACGTTGCTTTAATTTAGGCTGGTTGACAGCCGGTTTAGATTCAGTTTTTTTGGCCATCTGTAGCCATTATAGCACTATTTCACCGTAATCGGAATTCGAGTGTTTTTTGGACGTTTGGATTTTGGTAACACGATTGATAAAATACCATGCTCTACTTGAGCATCAACCCTATCGTTTAACACATCTACGGGCAGAATAATCGAACGAGAAAAACCACCCCAAAAGCATTCTTGAATATAATATTGATCTGGTGCTACAGTTTCGATAGGCTTAATCCGCTTACCTTTGATAGTTAGTAAATCATTATTTAAGTGGATTTCAATATCATCAGCTTGGATACCTCCAATAATCGCTTTAATGTATAAATTCTTAGCATCTTGATACACATCTACGGCTAATTGTCCTTCATAACCATCATCGGTAGTATTAATCCAAATTTCATCACCGCCGGTACTGCGTTGCATGGTGGGCATGGTTGTATCATTATTTTTTGGAGGAATTGTGGAAGACATTTCTGTTTTGGTTTGTTGGGTAAAAAAATTTTCTGGATGATCAAAATCCTCTTGTTCGAGATCTTTTATTTTATTTTTGAACTGATTTTTTGAACCCAACATATGCTATGATGCATTATACTGAGAATTAAAAAAGCTGGCAAGTTCATGCGAATCGAATAGACACATTTCAAATAAATGCATTTTAGTTTAGCAGG
>CAZZNZ010000003.1:0-12399 GCA_964655875.1 uncultured Gammaproteobacteria bacterium
CAATGTGTTGTTTAGGTATTACTAATAAATGAACATTGGCTTTGGGATGCAAATCGTTAATCACAAACACATTATTAGTTTCATACAACAATCGAACAGGAATGGTTTTTTGTGTAATCTGACAAAAAATACAGTTCATCAAACTCATGCAAACTAGTTAGTCTCTTCTAAATCTGATTCCGCTTCTGGCGCCTCCTTAGTTTTGGTTTTATCCTGAGTTGAGCCCACCAATGCGGGTTCAACTCCTAAGAGATCGGTATCAATAGGTTTGATCACTTTAGGACCAGTGTTTAAGAGTGATTGCGGTAAACGCTTAGCTAATTCTTTTTCAAGTTTCTTCACATTCACAATTTCTTGCGAACCACTTTCCATATCACGAATAATAATGGTGCCATCGATTAATTCTTTTTGACCTAAAATTAAGGTGAATTTGGCACTAATTTTATTTGCTAATTTTAATTGACTCGATAAGCTATCTTTCACTAAGTTCGCCCATACTCGGAAACCAGCCTGACGCAACTGTTCCATTAAAGCAATCGACCGCTTCTGAGCGCTTTCTCCCAACTGAGCTAGGAAAATATCAGAGGTATAAAGACCAGGCAATAAAATATTATTGGTTTTCATTCCCAAAATAATCCGCTCGATACCGGCCGCAAAACCAGAAGCGGGCGTAGGTTGATGTGCCCCCAGTTGTTGCAACAAACCATCATAACGACCACCTCCTAATAAAGCCGCTTGACTTTGCGTTTGAGCTTCATCTTTTACAATTGGAAACATTTCCCAAGCGGTGCGGCTATAATAATCTAAACCACGCACAATGCGAGGATTCAACGTATATGGAATTTCTGTTTCATCCAAATACTCCAGCACTTTCACAAAATGATCACGACACGGTACACATAAATAATCCACAATTTGAGGAGCATCAACTGTAATTTCTTGGCAAGTTGGTTCCTTGCAATCTAATAAACGCAATGTGTTCTTAGCAAAACGAACTTTGCAATTTTCGCACAAATTCTTCTTTTTAGATTTATAATAATCCTGCAATACTTGAATATACTGTGGCCGGCATTGATCATCGCCCACACTATTAATTTGAATTTGTGCTGGCAAACCTAAATCACGTAACAAAAAATAACCAATCGCAATTAACTCCGCATCAATAACCGGCTGACCTTCGCCAATAATTTCAAAATCTAACTGATGAAATTGGCGATAACGACCAGCTTGCGGTCGATCGTGCCGAAATAATGGACCAACCGTATAGAGTTTCATTGGCTGCGGACGATTCATCATACCGTGCTCAATATAGGCTCGCGCAATTGAAGCTGTAAATTCTGGGCGTAATGATACTAAGTCATCGGATTTATCCCGAAAAACATACATTTCTTTGCTTACTACATCAGTAGCTTCTCCAATGGAGCGCATGAATAAATGTGCCTGTTCAAGAATTGGAGTATCAATGCGCTGATACCCGTATGCTACCGCAATATCTTCTAATTTCTTCATCACCGCTAAACGATACTGCTGTTCTTCAGGCAACAAATCTTTCATGCCTTTGAGTAGTTGATGCGGTTCTGCTTTATGGCGACTGATTTTCTTAACAGGTACAGTAGTAGGTTTGAGAGATTGTTTCTTTCGAGACATAAATAATATTATTGCTTATAATTATAAATAGTAAACTGATTAAACGGCCAGGCTCGGACCCAAACACGACCAACAATCGCTGAACGATCAATTGGGCCAAAACGTCGTGAATCTAAACTATGAGTTCGGTTATCTCCCATTACATAATATTCATTGGAGCCCAATGTAACCGGCTGATCTCCATTAAAACTACTGGTAACAACCTCGTTGGATAAATAAGTCGATTCGTCAAATAATTGATCATTAACATAAACCTTTCCCTGCTCAATACGAATAGTTTCTCCTGGAAGAGCTATGACCCGTTTAATAAAAAATTCGGATCGATTCTGTGGATTGCGTAATACTACTACCTGACCATGCTGCGGTGGATTAAACCGAAAACTAAGTTCATCAATAATAAGATAATTAAAATCGGCAAAATTGGGCTCCATTGATGCACCAATCACATAAAATGGCTGGATCAAAAAATACCGAATCGGAACAATAATAGCTAAAGAGATAACTACAATCTTCACTACCTCCCAAATAAAGCTACCCACTTGACGCAAAGATATCATAGTCGATTTAGTATACTAGAAGTGGTTGAAAAAATCAAGTTGGCCCGCTATACTATGTGGTATGCAAAAAACTGTTAAGCACATTCCTGTTTACATTGATAGCACTCCTATTCCCATGCCTACCACACCTAAGTTGGAATTTATTGTTGAAACCACTCGTTGGCAAAGAATTGTTCGTTGGTTTACCTGGAAAAAAACAATGTTATTAAGTTTAACACTAGTAATTTTAGGTATAGCCGGAACAGCCTACTACCTATTAGCAAAAACTACTCAACAAGTAATCCATACAACCCAGCCCAGCTCACTTTTTCAACAATTACAAGGTCTATTCGGAGAACACAACCCGTTACAAGGTGAAACAGATGATCGAGTTAATGTGGTATTGCTAGGTATTGGCGGCGACGGCCATGACGGCGGTCAGCTCACCGATACCATTATGGTGGCTAGTATTAAGCCATCAACTAAACAAGTTGCTTTATTGTCATTGCCACGTGATTTAATTGTAAAATATTATAATGATGATAATCCTAAGTGGTACGAATATCACAAAATTAATAACGCCTATGCTTGGGGCGGAATGGATTTAGTTACCGAAAAAGTAAGCGACGTGACTGGCTTAACTCTACATTACTATATTTTGCTAGATTTTTCCGGATTTAATCAATTAATAGATGATGTGGGTGGATTAGATGTAACAGTGGATCGTGCGTTTACTGGGGTTTATGGTACTAAAGATTTATCCACGCCTTGCCCTAAAGCTCAATTACGTCAATTAAGTGACGGTTCATACTGTGCTATTCAATTTGATCAAGGCGATCAACATATGGACGGAGAACATGCTTTAATGTTTGCACGAATTCGTAAATCTGATCCTCAAGCCAATAATAACCCGTTAGATGAAGAGGATTTCGGTCGATCACAACGACAGCAAAAAATTCTAGAGAGCTTTAAGGCTAAAGTACTATCAGCCAATACCCTACTCCGACCCGATCGCATCACCACCATGCTCAATGATATAGGTACGCACTTACAAACCAATCTCCAGTTAAGTAATATGGCCCGCGTTGCTGAATTAGTGTTGGATATTCCACGTGATCAGATAATTTCTAAAGTAGTTGATGAAAAAACCACTCAATTAGTAGAATCAAAATACGATACTACCTATCACTCCTGGAATGTAGTGCCTAGAGCAGGCACAACGGATTATTCTGAAATTCAAGCATTAGCGGCTAATATTTTTGTTCTACCAAAAACAACTGCCGTAGCTGATCAAATCACTAACGCAACTACACCTACCTCTACTGAACCCATCACTCCAGCTAAAGTACAAATTCTGAATGGCACTCCCAAAAATGGTTTAGCGTCTAAAACAGCTGAAACTCTTAAACCATTAGATATCACAATTACAGGAATTGGTAATGCGCCTGGAGAAAAAACCATAGAAACTACATTGATTTACGATTTTTCTGATGGTCAACGTCCTGCCGCTTTAAACACTTTAACGAAAGCTACGGGCTTAACCGTAGCCTCCGCTACTCAATTAGATGCCTTGTTAGGCGCGACTGACTCTGAACAAGTGTTAGACACCTCCGTTCATTTTGTGATTATATTAGGTACTGATACTATTAGTAACCCAATTACTTTACAACAATAATATATGACTATCCCCCGCGTTGCTATTGTTGGCCGAACTAACGCCGGTAAATCTACTTTATTCAATCGCCTAACCGAAACGAATAAGGCAATCATATCGCCAATAGAAAACACCACGCGTGATCAAAATCGTGGTCAAGTACACTGGAAAGGTTGGCAGTGTGAAATAATTGACACAGGTGGATTAGATACCACAGCTTCGGATCCGCTAGATCAGGCTATTCAAGCTCAGGTGCAACGTGCACTGAATATAGCCGATGCTATTATTTTTGTAGTAGACGGAAAAACAGATCTACTACCTCAAGATAAAACGATTGCTCAATTACTACAAAAACTCCGTAAACCCGTCTTGCTGTGTATTAATAAGGTAGATACCCGCCGAGCGGCTGCAGTGCCTTTAGCCAATTTTGCTAGTTTAGCGTACGATGCGTTTCTCTGTTCCGCAAAAAATGGTTCCGGCACATCTGAGTTATTAGATGCATTATTTGAGCGTATCCCTCATTCACCGAGCCCAGAATTAGCTAATCAAACTAGCGTGATATTAACGATTGTTGGCCGACCAAATGTAGGTAAATCTTCGTTATTTAACGCTTTACTGGGTGAAAACCGCGTAATTGTAAGCGATTTACCTCATACTACGCGTGATATTAATGACACTGAATTCACTTACAATAATCAGTTATTTACCATTTTAGATACTGCTGGCATTCGTAAAAAAAGTAATTATGGTCACGGATCTACCGGTATGCTAGAGCGCTTTAGTGTTACCGCAGCAGTGGACACCATCGATAAAGCTGATGTGGTAGTATTGGTATTAGAAGCTCAATTACGGATTAGTGCTCAAGATAAAAGCTTAGTGGATTATGCTAAGAAAACGGGTCAAAGCGTTATGGTGGTAATTAATAAGTGGGTTTGAGTACCTGATCAAACCCCAGCGATGATCAATCAATACCGTAAATATTTTGCGATACAATTAGATTTTGCCGATCATGTACCAATGTTATTTATTTCTGCTAAAACCCGCCAACGTGTTACTAACGTACTAAAGCTCGCTAATCAGTTACAAATCAATCGCACTCGCGTGGTTCCGCAAGAACAACTAAATAATATCTTACAACGCTTATTGGCTAAAAAACCAAAACAAAAACAAAAATTAATGAAAGGGCAGCCAAAAAAATTATTAATATTACGCTCTCTTCGGCAAAGCAATACTAATCCTCCCACATTTTTACTGAACTCCCCGCATCCAAAAAACGTAGCTCCAGCATTAATTAATATTCTTGAACAAAATATTCGAGCCGTAGCAGATTTTTCAGGAGTACCAATTATGATTGATATTAGAAATGAACTGCTCTTATGAAACTCATTGTGGGTCTAGGTAATCCTGGAAAACAATACATAACAACCCGACATAATATTGGTTTTCGCGTGCTTGATAGCTTAACTAGTGACTGGATACTACATAAACGTTGCAATGCTTTGATTCATAAAACGGACAGTATAATTTATGCCAAACCACAAACATTTATGAATTTGTCTGGCCAGAGTGTAAAAAATTTGTGTCGATTTTATAAAGTTTCCCCGCCTGACATTATTATGGTCTATGATGATAAAGATTTACTATTTGGTAAATTACGTTGGCGAGAATCTGGTTCATCAGGCGGACACAATGGTATAAAATCGATAATCACCGAATTAGGCACAGAAGCGATTGCACGCTTAAAAATTGGTATCGCCCAAGCCAACATGCAGAGTGATACGGCGAATTTTGTACTCGCTAAGTTTACCAGCGAAGAAGAACAAAGCTTGCCAAATATCATTGAGCAAGCAAAAACACGATTGAACGAAACCATTAACAAAAAACACCCACTAATCTAACTGCATAGGTGAAACCAAAAGGTTTGCTTAACTATCTAGTGCAACTAAGGAGGAGTCGTTGTACTAAATAAACCCATACAGCTAGACTAGCAGGAATTTTTAGCTAGACCATACTAACAGAGCTTAAAATCCTTGTCAATAGACTATACCTATGCTATCTTACGCCCGTGCCACATTTCCGTACTCTTACTGAGATCAGTTATGAATTAGCTCAACGCCTCCCTCCCCTCATTACTCAACGGGGCCCGATTTTGTTTATGGCCGATAACGAAAAAGAGGCTCGGCGCTTAATTGAATTATGTCGATACTGGAACGCTAACTTCCCTGCTCGCACCATTATTTCTCCATATACTAAAGAGCAGCATCATTTAGCCGCAGCTGATTTTGATGCCCAAATTTTATGCTTACGCCGGGGTGAAAAATTATCTATTTCTAAGCTTACTAAGCGGCTAGCTGCTCTGGGCTTAGAACGCGAACCTCGTGCCGTAAGTAGCGGCACCTTTGCCGTACGCGGTGATGTAGTGGATATTATCGATTATCAACCGGTGCGACTGGAATATCATAACGACACTATTGAACACGTCTTGGCACTTAATCCATTCACTCAACATTCCTCCGGACCAATTGCCCAACTATTATTGTGGCCTCAAGCTTATGCGAATCATCTTCCTCTTTGGCATGAAGCCGATTTAACGTATGAGTTTATTACCCCAAAATTTTATCACCAACGGTTTGGACTATTCAAACAAGATGCTAGTCAATTTGTAAAAGTACAAATTGCCACTAATAAAGCCGATCAACTAAAAAGTATTGTACCAAATGCGGTGTTAACGTTGGATCAACCGGACTTAGAAGGATTTATTTTACCGGCGGCGCACTTTGCATTTTTAACCGATGAACATATTTTTGGCAGAGATATTGCTAAAGAAGAAGCCTTTGCTGAGGCGGTAGATGTAAATAGTTTAGTACCGGGAGATTATGTAGTGCATATCGATCATGGTATTGCCATGTTTCAAACCATCAAAATCATGGATGGCGAGAAATTTTTGGAATTACACTATGATAAAGATGATAAATTATTTGTACCGCTTACAAAAGCAAATCGCGTAGAACCATATGCCGGCCCGCCGAATCCAAAATTAACGCGGCTATCGGGCATGCAATGGGAAGCCGCCGTGCAAAAAGTGAAAGAAGATGTGCGCCAAACTGCACGCGAATTATTAGAACTACACGCGAAACGTGACACTGCTCAAACTACGGCTTTACCCGCTACGTTAACTCCTGAAGAACAACATATTGCCAACACGCCCGATTTTGAATTAACGCCCGATCAAGCCCAAGCTATTACCGATATTATTCAAGATTTATCCAAAACCGAACCGATGGATCGATTATTATGTGGTGATGTGGGCTTTGGCAAAACCGAAGTGGCCTTACAAGCTACGGCTCATGTGGTAATGCACGGTGGCCAAGTGGCCGTGTTAGCTCCTACCACTATTTTAGCTCAGCAGCATTATGAATTATTCACTCAACGTCTAGCTAAAGCCGGTATTACGGTGGCATTATTATCCCGCTTTAACTCGGCCGCAGAGCAGAAAAAAACCTTAAAACAGCTGCAAGCCAAACAGATTGACGTAATTGTAGGTACACACCGTTTACTCTCCAAAGATTTACAGATTCCTAAACTCCAATTCATTGTGATAGATGAAGAACAACGCTTTGGCGTGAAACATAAAGAACAAATTAAAGCCTTGCGCCAAGCCGCCCATGTGCTTACCATGACAGCTACACCCATTCCACGCACGCTACACTTTGCCTTATCTGGCTTGCGCGATATTTCGGTGTTGAATACGGCTCCACCAGTTCGCCGGGCCGTAATTACGGTGATTGATGAATTTAAACAACAGATTGAGTTAGATGCCATTGCTGATGAATTAGAGCGTAATGGACAAGTGTATATTGTACACAACAACCTGAGCACCATTTATGCACGCGCTAGTTTCTTGCAACGGCATTTTCCCAAAGCCAAAGTGGTAGTTGGGCATGGCCAACTAGAAGCCGATACGCTACTGGATATCATGCACGAATTTTATCAAGGCAACACCCACATTCTGTTGGCTTCTACCATTATTGAAAATGGCTTAGATATTCCGAATGTGAATACCTTAATTGTGGAGCACGCCGAACAATTCGGATTAGCACAGCTGTATCAACTGCGCGGCCGCGTCGGCCGAGGCGATCGCCAAGCTTATGCTTACTTTTTGTATTACTCCAAGCAACTCACACCCCAAGCTAAAAGCCGGTTAAAAGCCTTACGCTCCGTGAAAGAATTAGGTGGCGGTTTTGAATTAGCCATGAAAGATTTAGAAATTCGTGGTGTTGGAGATATGCTAGGTACTAAACAACACGGCCATGTGCAAAAAATTGGCCTGAATTTATATATGCGCTTGCTCAATCACGCGATTGAGCAGTTGAAGCAGACTTAACATCAAATCTTTGTAATTGCTGGGTATCCAGCAACACAGCTGTGTGCGTAGTGGCAAATAAACTAGGCTGTTCACTGTTAATTTGTAACGAGGTTAATACAAATCCTTGGTTTAAATTCTTTGTTACAGGATAGAGATAATACTGATCCGAATCATCAGCATTAGTGCGTAATAGTAATAATAAATAATCACCACTACGAGCAAAATTCATTAGTTGTAAACCTGAATCAGGTAACTGCAACTTCGCTTGTTGACGTTGTTGCACTCCTCCATTATTCACTGCTACTTGAGTAAACATCGCTAAATTATCCGTTTGTGAAATAATATTCACCGTACCATTATTATTAGCATACAAGTCCACTAAACTATACAGTTTACTAAAACGCTGCTGCACAGCTTGAGTACCTGGCAAATGACTAAAGTTGGCTAATACAATTCCAGTGCCATCATCTTCAGCTATAATCACTGCACTACCCAAAACCACAGCTGCTGTTTTTGCAGTACTGCTAGTAGTTAGGGCTGGTAAAATCACTTGCTGTTCGCTGTGCCAATCATTATTAAAGATAAATACTTGATAATATCGCTTACCATCTCCTAATCGTTCAAAAATGACATACCAATTATCGCCATTGGTTAATAACCAAGGTGCTTGCACAATAGTCTTTGGTTGATTGAGCTGTTGAATTAAACGTACTGGATCGCCATGAATTTGTAATTGCTTATCTAAAGCCTGAATATAGTAATCTTGATCTTGCTGATAACCACTCCACCACTGATGATTTCCGTAAGCTAAGGTAGTATGGTTAGTATAATTAGGTAATGTCACCGCAGCTGATTGGCCAATAATGCTAGTGGTATCTGATTGCAGTGTTACAGTTGGCATGACTGAAACAGTAGTGGTAGGTTGCAAAAATTGATAGAAACGCAAACCTATAACGGAAAATAACACCGCACCACCAAACCAAATTGTTGATTTCGATAGTGTAGTCTGGGTCATTAAAATTTTAGTTTATATTTTGAAAAATTGATTACATGTGCCACAGAACCATTTGGTATATAATGTTCTGCCCCAGTTTCATCTTGTAACACTGTACTACGCAACGAAAAATGTACCACCGTGCCACGCACATCTCCTAAACTCACTTCATCACCCTTAATGTATTGATGCTCTACAATTACAAAAATACCGGCCACGACATCTTTTATTAATGATTGCGCTCCTAAACCAAACGCCACACCAACAATTCCGGCACCTGTAAGAATTGGCATAATATTTACGCCTAATTCGGATAGTATCATCACCATCGCAATTACAATCACCACAAACTTTGTAGTTTTAGCAAACACAGAACTCACCGTTTCAATACGGTGAGTAATTTCCGTGCGCATAGCAGTGGTTTGACCAATACGACGGCTGCGTTGCGATAATGCTGTTATTAACGCTCGCTTACCTAAACTACGTATTAAGATATATACTACCAGTGTAACTGCTGTAATAGTAATAATATGCCAATTGATCATATTTTAACTATACCAATTTGCCATGGCTGCGTAAAGTTGCTATACTTGTTTTGAATGAGCGCACTCCATACGAAGTCTGCGCTTTTTATGTATTCTATTTCAAAAATTATTCCATCGGATAAATTATTTTCACCGCTACTACACGAATTATCACAACCCGTCCGTGAACTGTATGTGGCTGGCAACCCTACGTTATTAACCGCTTCTAGTTTAGCTGTAGTCGGCAGTCGAAATCTCACAAACTACGGCCAAGCTGTTTGTAAACACCTAGTGACTGATCTCGTAAAAACAGGATTGGTCATTGTTAGCGGCCTAGCTAGTGGTATTGATGCTGTAGCTCATCGCACCGCACTAGAACACAAAGGTGCTACCATTGCTGTGTTGGCAAATGGCTTATTACCGAATAACATTTTTCCTAGTGAACACCAACAACTTGCCAAAAATATTGTTGATCACGGCGGTTTATTAGTATCCGAGTATCCTCCAAACACAGTTGCGCGACGCTATCATTTTCCAGCTCGCAATCGCATTATTGCCGGCCTCACCATAGGTACGTTAGTAATTGAAGCCAGAATAAAATCTGGTGCTTTGGTTACAGCCAAGCAAGCATTAGATTTAAACCGTGAAATCTTCGCTGTACCTGGATCGATATTTAGTAGTCGTTCGGCGGGAACACATCAACTATTGCAACATGGCGCCAAATTAGTTACCTCCGCAACAGATATATTAGATGAATTACACATGCACCAACCGATAACCACTACGGCACTAACTCTACCACTAACCCTGCAATTATCCCCTACCGAACAACACATTATTGATGCTTTAGAAGGAGAAATATTAACCGCAGAATTACTCAGTCAACGCCTACAATTATCGGCCAATCAATTAGCTCAACACTTGACAGCTTTAGAAATACAAGGAATAGTACGAAGGAATATAGATTATACCTATGAAATTAGTCATCGTTGAAAGCCCTACTAAAGCGAAAACGATTAAACGATTCTTACCCAAAGAATATACGGTGGAATCGAGTTTTGGGCATATTCGTGATTTACCACAATCTGCCACAGATATTCCAGCTGCAGTAAAAACCAAACCCTGGGCTAGATTAGGTGTAAATATCGAAGATCATTTTACTCCCTTATACATTATTCCAAAGGAAAAGAAAAAGCAGGTAAGTAAATTAAAAGCGTTGTTAAAAGAATGTGATGCGCTCTATCTGGCAAGCGATGAAGACCGTGAAGGAGAAGCCATTAGCTGGCATTTGTTAGAAGTGTTGCAACCCAAAGTACCAGTCTATCGCATGGTGTTTCATGAAATTACGAAATCGGCAATCACCGCAGCACTAGAACATCCACGCGAGTTAGATATGCGTTTAGTGGAAGCGCAAGAAACTCGTCGGATTTTAGATCGGCTATATGGTTATGAGGTATCCCCTATTCTGTGGCGAAAAGTGGCACCAAAATTATCAGCTGGTCGTGTACAAAGTGCTGCCGTTCAATTAATTGTAGAACGTGAACAAGAACGCATGCGCTTTCATAGTGGTGCGTTCTGGGATATTACTGGTATATTTACAACGCACGATGCCGCAAAATTTGAAGCCAAACTACATAGTATTGCTGAACAACGCTTAGCGACACATAAAGATTTTGATAGTGCTACCGGCCAACTCAGTTCTACAGCTAAAACCAAAGTTGTATTGCTCAATCAAGCAGCTGCTGAACAATTAGCACAACGTTTAAAAGATACATCCTGGAATATTACTGATGTCCAACAAAAACCCATCAGCTCTAGCCCGTATCCACCATTTATTACTAGTACATTGCAACAAGAAGCCGGTCGTAAATTAGGTTTACCCGCTAGCCGAACCATGCGTATTGCTCAGCATCTGTATGAAAAAGGTCTTATTACCTATATGCGTACCGATTCTGTCCAGTTATCCACTGAAGCTATTGAGGCAGCTCGTAAACGTATCACCGAAAATTATGGTGCCGAATTTGTACCAGCTCAACCTCGTACTTACAAAACCAAAAATAAACTAGCCCAGGAAGCTCATGAGGCCATTCGGCCTTCTGGTAGCAACATGACCACTCCGGATGAATTACGTTTAGAATTAGATCCTGATGAGTTCCGTTTGTATGAACTCATTTGGAAACGAACGATTGCATCGCAAATGACTGATGCAAAATTATTACAAACTAGTGTAAAGTTGAAACATGAAGAAATCATCTTTCAAGCCAATGGCCGCGTGGTGGAGTTTGCGGGGTATCTACGCGCCTATGTAGAAGGTTCCGATGATCCACAAGCTGATTTAGCAGAACGTGATACTGTATTGCCGTCATTAAAACTACAAGACCAAGCGATAGCTCAAACGCTGTCTCCGAAAAATCATACTACCCAACCACCAGCCCGTTTTACCGAAGCTTCTCTGGTAAAAGAATTAGAAGCCCGTGGAGTTGGTCGGCCTAGCACCTACGCTACAATTATTGAAACGGTTCAACGCCGCGGTTACGTCTTTAAACAAGGCAGCGCTTTAGTACCACGTTTTATAGCTTTTGCCGTAGCAAATTTATTGCAGACCCACTTCCCTAACTTAGTGGATACCAAATATACGGCATCCACGGAAGAAGATTTAGATGCCATTGCAGCGGGCA
>CAZZNZ010000004.1:0-12279 GCA_964655875.1 uncultured Gammaproteobacteria bacterium
CACTCTTGGTTATCGTTAGACCAGTATCTTAATCGTGATCAATGATGATGATGGATGATGCTATTATCGTTAAAAATTTAACCAAGTCATTCGGGAAACTAAAAGTGTTAGAGGGGATTCATTTAAATGTAAAACGGGGTACGATGCTAGCTTTGTTAGGGCCAAATGGAGCTGGAAAAACTACCACGGTTCGAATTTTAAGTACGTTGCTTAAGCCCGATAGTGGGGAAGTGAGCATCCATGGCTATGATGTAGTGCGTCAAGCCAATCAGGTGCGCCGTCTTATTGGTCTCACTGGGCAATATGCGGCGGTGGATGAATATTTATCAGGTCGGGAAAATTTAGAAATGATGGGGAAATTGTATCATTTAGATAGCGCCCATGCCAGACAACGGGCCCAGCAATTGCTGGAACAATTTAATCTGGTAGAAGCAGCTGCTCGTCCAACCAAAACCTATTCTGGAGGAATGCGTCGTCGGCTAGATTTAGCGGCTAGTTTAGTAGCTACTCCGCCGGTTGTGTTTTTAGATGAGCCCACCACTGGTTTAGATCCTCGTAGTCGAATAGCGATGTGGAATATTATTCAGCAGTTGATGGATCAAGGCACTACCATTGTACTCACCACGCAGTATTTAGAAGAAGCCGATAAATTAGCTGATCGGATTGTGGTTATTGATCATGGCAAGGTGATTGCTGAAGGAACGGCTAGTGATCTAAAGAATCAGGTTGGTGATGAACGGTTAGAATTAGTGATTGCGCTGAAGAGTAATTTTGATCAGGCAGTGAAAGCAGTGCATGCGTCCAATGTTCAAACACGCCCAGAGGATCGGATAATTAGCATTCCAATTAAAGATAGTGTACGCGAGGTAAAACAAGTATTACACGTGATGGAGCAAGCGCATATTGATATTGATGGACTATCATTACACCAACCTACGTTAGACGATGTATTTTTACAGCTAACTGGTCATCAAGCGAGTTTATGAAACACACTCAATTGTACTGGGCTATTCATGATACGTTAGTGCTGATTCAGCGTAGCTTGCGGCATATCTTTAAAAACCCCGATCAATTAATGGCCGTAGCTATTCAGCCAATCATGTTTATGTTACTGTTTCGCTATGTATTTGGTGGGGCAATTCAAACCGAAGGTACTACCTATGTGAATTATTTAGTAGCTGGTATTTTAATTCAAACTGCGGCGTTTGGCGCTACCACTACTTCTATTAGTGTGGCAGCCGATTTACAACGTGGCATTATTGAACGCTTCAAAACTTTACCAATTGTTAGTTCGGCTGTAATGACTGGTCATGTGGTAGCCGATTTAGTACGCAATACGATTTCTTCAGTCATTATGATTTTAGTGGGCTTGCTAGTAGGTTTTCGACCTACTGCTAGCGTACTAGAATGGTTTATGATTTTTAGTTTACTGTTATTATTTACCTTTGCGTTTTCGTGGCTGTCGGCTATTATGGGGTTAATTGCTAAATCGGTTGAATCAGTCCAATGGATGGGTTTTTTGCTGGTATTTCCGCTAACTTTTGCCAGTAGTGCATTTGTGCCTACACAAGGAATGCCTAAAGTATTACGAGTTTTTGCTGAACATCAGCCAGTTACACAAGTGATTGAAGCCATGCGTGCTTTGATGGTGGGGTTGCCGTTAGGTAATCATGTCTGGTTAGCTACGTTGTGGTGTGTGGGTATCATTGCGATTACTATGCCGATAGCGGCGTATTTATTTAGGCGGAGTCAAATAAAATAGTGTATTGACAAGCGAATAGTCTAGCAGTAGGATGAGCTTACTTTGTACGTTTTTATTGATCTAATAGGGGAATTCGGTGAGGTTAAAAAACTAATTCCGGAACTGTGCCGCAACTGTGAGCCTGCTAAAATAGGCAAGTCAGATTACCCGTACTATATTTCTTAAACTTTCGAGCAAAGGTTCTGGACATAAATCTATTTTATTGGATTCTGTTTTTAACCTGCTTGAAGAGCAGGTTGTTTTATGCGTAAATTCGAGTATATTTTTTATCGATCCATCCCTATAGTTTTTGTAGTACTATTAGGTGGGGTTGTAGTGCTAAAATCGCAAGTGCGTTCAGTAGCTATGGTTGAGCCTGTTGGTCAGCAACGTGTGACAGCGCGATTTTCCGGTTTGAACAGTCAACGTCACCAGTTTGCTAAAATCACTAATGCGGCGCTCTTAATACCAGTTGTAACTACTACAGTAAATCAAGCGTTGGTTTCGGAAATGCCTGATCCAGTTGCAATTCATGTTACCTTGATCATTCAATCTCCTAAACAAAAATCTCGTTGGTCTTTTCAAGTAGTAGAAAATAGTAGCGTGGACGCCATGATGCGCTGGGCCAGTGAACGGTATCACTTTAGTTACAATACTAAACCATTTAGTGGCTTAGGAGTGTTTGTAGATGAGCTAGCCGGGATTAAATCGGATAGTAAATCTGGTATGTATTGGTTGTATCAAGTGAATGGAGTAATGGCAGCTCAAGGTGTATCGAGCATGATGTTGCATGACGGCGATACCATTACTTGGAAATATGTTAATTAATTTTTAATCGAGATCTATGTTAAAATTTTCGACCATATCTATTAGTCTAGCGCTATTCGTTTCTGGGTTAGCATTGAGTTTACCAGCTCAGGCTACCACTTATAGTACTGTAACGGTACGTATAGAAACGCCAGACAATACTATTTTTAGTGATGTAGTGTATGTAGCCGATGATGGTTGCATGGTTACTGATAGTGCCGGTATCGAACACACCATCACTCAGGCCGTTGCTTTGTGTGCTTTAGAAGCAGCGGCACAAAATGGGGATTTTGAATATACGGTAGATGATTCTAATTACGGGTTGTATCTTAGCGCTATCAAAAACAGTGAAGCCACGGCTACTGAGTATTGGTTATTTGATATCAATTATCAAGCTGCAACGGCGGGCGTTACTGAAGTAGTAGTCACCAATGGGGATCATGTGCTGTTTAAATATGGTAATTATCCTAATACCGCTTTAAAATTAAGTTCACGTCGTACACAAGTGATTGCAGGTCAAAAAATACGTGGGCAAGTACAAATTTTTAATGATATCACTCAAGCGTTTGAACCATTAGCTAATGCTGTGGTTTACATTGCTGACGGGATTACGCGCACAACCAATGCTAATGGTCGGTTCAGTTTTACAACCACTTCTACCGATACTTTGCAAATTTATGCTGAAGCCGACGGTTATGCTCGTTCTAATACGCTAACACTGCCGGTATTTGCTCGCAATATGCAACGGCGTGTGCTAGTACCAGCAACATTACAAGCCATGGCCGAATTGGGCGGTGCTAATTTACTGAATCAAGAGTTAGATTTGATAGCAGTAACTGAATGGGCGGCAATTGGTTTAGCCAGTACTAAACAAGTATCAAGTGTGATCAAAGATACTGTGTTAAGTTATGAACCAAGTAGTAATAGTCAGGCGGCTACTACTGAAATTGCTCGTCACATTTTGGCGCTAATAGCGGTTGGAGAAAATCCACGCAATACTAATGGAATTAATTTTATAGAACGTTTACAAGCTACTGAACATAACAATCAATATGGTTCGGTGGATTACGTGCATGATGATATTTTTGCTGGTTTAGCGTTATTAGCCAGTGGTGAATCGGCTCAGTCAGAGGTAGTAAAGTTAGCTGTTACGGCGGCTAGCGCTGGTATGAACAGCGATGGTGGCGTGTCCTATGCTGTAGCTATCAATACCAGCGATGTTGATACCACGGCTTATTATATTCAATTATTGCAAGCGGTAGGCGGACACAATAAACCATTACGCAAGGCCACGCACTACCTCACGCACCAACAAAATCTCGATGGCGGATTTGGTTATAGCAACCATAGTGTTTCCAATGCTTCTAGTACCGCAGTAGCCTTACAAGCGTTGGGAGAACGAGGACTAGTGTTAGCGCGTAACAAGCGTACCGGCTTTAATTTTTTAGAAGCGGTACAGCGCGATAATGGCGCGTTTCAATATGATTTACATGATACTACGGCGAGTTTAGAAACATTAAATACAGCATACGCTTTATCGGCTTTGATGTTTACTAAGTTGGTTGAGTCATCAAATGATTCCAGATCCTAGAGATAGCATAATGTTCGATAGCGATCGCGGACCGAATGTTTGGTTTTATCTCTAAAAAAATGTTATCATTTTAATCATGATTGATTTAGAGCATCCTCTCATTCCACAAGAACAGGGAGCTACAATAGAAGCTGAACCGGCGATAGAATTTTTAACTTTGGAACAGCGTCGACTGATATGGATGGTGGATCATTTTAAGAATCATTATGGAGAATTGTTGCCAGATCATCCGGCCCAACAATTAGCCAATCGCTGTTTAGAGCAAGTGCAAACGGCATTTAATCTGAGTAGAGAAGAGAGAGGCAGAGTAATTATTTTGCCAGAAATGCCATCGATTAATGCGATGGTTTTACCTGACGGTACTATTTTGTGCTCGTTAAAATTATTAGAAGAAGCTGAATCTGAAGAAGCTGTTCAAGGTGTATTTGGTCATGAGTTACAGCATGTTGCCTCCAACGATACTAAGCATATTCAAAACATCATGAATCAATCTAAACCAGATTTACAATCGGCGCTAGTAGGTTTAGTCAAGGAGCTAGGTTTAAAACGATTTGCCGAATATCGTAGTGATATGGAAGGAGCTGTCATGAAACTTGATCAGGCCGGAATTAACCCATTTGGGTACAAATTATTTTTAGAAAAGTTAAGTCATCAAGAACGCTCTAGAAAGTATCAACCAGATACAGTACATGGTCGATTAGTGGATCGAGCGTTAAATCTTGGATTATTGACACGCTACTATAACTTACCTAGCCTGACGCATGATTTACATGCAATACCGGATAGCGAGGTAGCTGCCTGGCGATCCAATTTACCGTTAGCGCAAACTGTAACCACTTTTTTTCGCACTACTGATTTGCGTGATGCAAATGCTCGTAAGATGATTCTGAATCAAGAATTGACGGCTATAAAGCAAATGCCATTTACTCGATTAAATAGTGTGATGCAGGAATTATTTGGTCACTGGATGCATACTACAATTGCACCTACCACAGCTGAGCGAGTTGCAAAACTCTTAAAAACTTCAGCCGCCGTCATTGATGAAGCGTTAAAGCAAAAGTATCCTGAAGGAAATGATCGGTGGTTAGCACGGTTGGCGCATTTTTCCTTAGTTACTGGAGTAGATATTGCTGTTCCAAATGCACAGCTTGAGCATCAACCGTATGAAGAGACAGTAAAATCTTTGCGTCAACCGGCGCAATTATTAAAAACCACCCAGGATTTTGCACGGTTACGGCAAGTGATTGATACCATGTCTATGAATGCATTACCTTATGCCGTTGGCGATGCTAATGTGCTCATGAAAGTAGTTGCTCGGATTGGACCACAACAAGCAGAGCTGTTTGATTCATATGATGTTTGGTTTGATGAAATGCTAAAATTAACTGCCAGCCTAATGCAATTTTCTGAAAAAAAATCAGTAGTTCAAGTTACTGAATATCAATTAATGTCTACAGCGATTGAAGTGGTAAAAAAACAGCTACAACGTAAGGAAACGCCAGAAGCTGCCGATGCGTTTGCTACCATTATGCAAGCAAAATTAATCGGATTGAATAGTATTCCCCCAGAGGCACTTACTAGTGCAGTAGTTGAGAACAAACAGAGCAGGCTTTTTGTATCAGAGCTAAATATAGTTTTAGACACACCAGAAAAACAAAAAGCACGTAAAAATGCAGAAACAGTTTTTCGCAAACAACTGCAAGCAGTGTTTGGCACATTGGATGTTGATCAGGTTTCGGATCAATCATGGCTAAAAAATGATCATAAAATTATATCAATAATAACATCAGAAATAGCACAGCTAGATTTATTTGCAATGCTTTACGTAATGCGGGCATGGAGAGACCAGCTCTATACTGTAATGGATTATTTTCAAGACGATTTAGGAAGTTCAGGAGATCGGATGATACGATATGTGGTTTCTGGATTACAACAACTCATGGCTAAGGATAAAAATTTTAGCAATTTGCCAGAAATTTTTCGTAGGATTATTTTAGAACATTTTGCAATTCATGATGAAGTTAGCTCATTTAATAAATCCATGGTGGGTTGGGAGAGTAGAGAAGGATACGGAACCAGCTTAGTAGCAAGCGCCAAAGATCGGGATAAATTTTTTGAACGGGCGGGCACAGGTATCTGTGCTCTACCTGAAAAGAAGTTTATACAGTTTGTGCAGTTGTATGAATTCTATACGAATACAGGGGATGGTATTCTAATTTCAGAAAAAAAGAACACTAGTTCTTTTTTGAAAGAAGCTTTCCGAGATCCTACTGGTAAAAATGTTGATTTACCTGCTATTTATTTAGTGCAAGAATTAGCTAAACTTGAACCAGTAGAAATATTTGATCGCATCCATTATTACGAACGACTTGGAATTCAAGCAAAACAATTGCTCTATTTTAGCGCTGTGCGATATGGAGCACCTGTAGTAGAAAAAATTACAGAAAATATTGAAATTGTGTTGCAATCTAACTATGCTGACGAAGCGATTGATTTCTTAGAAAAGACACTGGATGATGTGTTATTGATTGAACAGTTCAAAAAGTATGTTCAGTATAAACGCTATCAAGAAGCTGATACCTTTAACAAAAAATTTGATGTGTGTTTTAACAATTCTAAAACACGCTTTGATCTCGCCCTAAAAGATCGATTTATTGAAACAGAGATGCGTTCACGGTCTGATTATGAACAAGTTCAAAAAGCGTTTCGTAACCAGGTAGCGGAAATTTCTAATCAAGGCAGTGCTGAGCTAGGCAGTATGGCTCTAGTTGATAGTACAAATTTATTTACTGAAAATGCTCATGTAGCTCTACAAAAATTATTACAAACTCGTCGTAGTGACCGAGAGATTAAAGATTATATGGCTAGTGTTTTTAATCACCATTCGGTAGTATTGTTAGAAGATCAATCTCAATGGGCTCAAGAGGCCGGCCGAAGAAAATTACAAGGGTTTGTGGCATCATTAGATCGATTATTACATTCTCTTTACGTGATTCCAGAAACGGCTAGATTTGCGTTAGTAAAAAGGCTATTAGTAGATTCAGGAATGATTCACGATACAAAGCAACGACAGTCAGCTCTTCGCATGTTGTTCAGTGAAGTAGTGACATCATCACGTTCTGATCATGATCAAGCACTACATAAGGCGTTAGGGCAAATTATGGAAGCCATTGGTAAAATTGATGATTGGGAGTTAATGTTTTATTTAGTTGCTCCGGTACTAGCCGAACACATTGCTCGTCCACCAGTTCAATCAGTGCCATGGCATGATGTCTATGAATTTGAAAATAAGTATAGTCATTTAAAGAAATTTAACTTGGTAAATGTTCTAAAGCTTGAAGATTTACATAAATCGGAGAAATATCCTTGGCGAAGAAATTTAGAGTATAGTGCTATTGCCGCAGAACATTTACGTGGGTTTTTAACGAAACAAGAGCTATTTGAATCAAAAAAAACTGTGAAGCAACTGTCTCCAGTAGAATTTATTGTAGACGCTGCACCACGCACTGGGGCGTTGATTGTGCGGATTTTGCAAATGTTACCTCAATTTATGGAAATTCGAACTGATGAAGCCGAGGTATTGAATCAGTTATACGATAAAATGCGCGGCCAATCAAAGCTAGCGGCTATTGCTACAGTAGAACGTGGCTGGCCAGAGATGTGGAATGTTATTGCCGAATTTGGTGATCGGATTGGCGGCGGATCATTAATGACGGTGTATCGGATTAAAACTCAAGATCGTGAGTCGAAAGTGATTCGTGTGGTGAACCCAAACATTGCGTTTCATCTAGAAGCGTCTCGCAAATTTGTATTGAATACCATTGAAGAATTACGCAAAAATAATGCGATTAATGAATCGCTTTATCAACAACTGCGTTTAGCTGTTGATATGGTGTCTGTCTGGATTAAGGAAGAGCTTAATTTTGAACATTTTTTAGAACGCGATCAACAATTTCGTGAACACAATAATCAATTTACCTATCAAGATTGTAAGTATTCTATGTTGGTACCAAAATCAGAAGGGCCAGTTTCAAATGTATTTCAAATTGAGCAGGAAGTAAAGGGGCGTAATTTAACCGACTGGGATGCATTAGTAGCAGAGGGGCATAATATGAGGAAAATTGTGGCGTTAATTGTAAAAAGTTATCGTCAACAAATTGGGACTGGTTTAGCCCACGGTGATGTGCATATTGGTAATTATGCGGTAACACCTAACAATAAAGTTGCTATTTTTGACCGTACTTATTTTATTAAACTAAGCGAATCTGAACAACGTATTATGCAATTTGCGCTTGATGGTCAAGTGGATTTTGCAACCGTGGGAGAATATTTACAAACGTTGTTACCAGCGGATGGTAACGTAGATTTAGCGACAGTGATTTCTCAAGTAACAGCGCTAGGCGAGGCTGTGATGGCAAAAAATTTTGTAGCGGCTAATCATTCTATCATGATGCTTCGCCAAGAAGGCGTAAATGTTCCATTGCATATTTCACTGCTATTAAGAAATGTACAGGCTTTAACCAAGCTAGCTGAAAAAGCCAATTTTGCCAATCTACAAGAAGCTTTAGAATATAGTTAGCAGAGTTTATAGGCATTGTTAATTTCGACCATTGGCATTTAAGCCAAGTGTGCTATACTGCAGATGCCTTGAATGTTGGTAAGGAGCAGGCGAAAGGCTTCTTCTGTTAGGGCGTCTCAAAAGTATTGTTTTAGTATGGATCCAAAAATCATTTTATTCAGTGTGTTCAGCCTAGTGATCATTGCATTTTTAATTGCTGATCTTGGTTTTTTGAATAAAACCGCTCACAAAATTTCATTAAAAACTGCTTTATGGCAATCGTTGTTTTGGGTTGGAGTGTCACTGGTATTTGCGGTGCTGATTTATGTGATGATGGGTGGTGAAATCGCCACACAATATTTGAGCGCCTATGTTACCGAAAAGATGTTGTCGGTCGATAATTTATTTGTGATCTTATTAATCTTTAGTTTTTTTAAATTAGAAGAACAGTATCATCATCGAGTGTTATTTTGGGGAATTCTAGGAGCAATTGTATTTCGCGGTGTATTTATTGGCGTGGGTTCTATTATCATTAACCAGTTTCACTGGGTATTGTACATTTTCGGGGCCATCTTAATTTATACCGGCTTTAAATTATTAAAAGACAAGAAAGAAGAACATGTGAATTATCATGATAACAAAGTATTAAAATTTGCTCGTAAATTTTTATTGTTTACTACCAACCATCACCACGGAAAATTTTTTGTGCGCGAGAATGGAAAACTCCACGCTACTATTTTATTTGCCATCATCTTATTAGTAGAATCTACCGATATTATTTTTGCGGTCGATTCTATTCCGGCCGCCTTTTCCATTTCACAAGATCCGTTTGTAGTGTTTACTTCCAATATTTTTGCTGTTATGGGGTTGCGAGCGCTATTCTTTTTAATTGAAAATGTGGTGCATAAATTTCATCATCTTCAAAAAGGGTTGTCGTTTATCTTAATATTTATAGGTGCTAAAATGTTAGCCGGTATTTTTCACATTCATATTGATTCGTTAGTATCATTTGCTATGATCATGGGAGCACTAGGAGCGTCGTTAATCCTATCATTAGTGTTTCCTAAGAAAATTTAAATTCGTAGCCATCCACGAAATCCCCTAGCAGCATAGTAGGATTCTGCGCCGTTGTGATACACAAAAACCGTATTAAACCGGCGATCACAAAATAGCGCACCGCCGAGTTTGCGCACCGCCGTTGGTGTAATGATCCAGCTCGAGGTAGTGGTATCAAATTCACCTAATTGCTGTAGTTTGCGATAGTGCGCCTCGGTTAGTAATTCAATGCCCATATCTGCTGCCATCTTGAGCGCACTATTTTTTGGCTTATGTTCTTTACGAGAATGTAACGCAGCTTGATCGTAACACAAACTTCTACGTCCTTTCGGGCTTTCTTTAGAGCAATCATAAAAAATGTACTCACCAGTTTTTTTATCGTAGGCCACTACGTCTGGCTCTCCACCCGTGGTTTCCATTTCATTGAGCGACCAGAGTTTTTTTGGATTTGTTTCCAATTTAGCTTTAATTTTATCCCACGCTAATCCTGCGTGGAGAAGCATATTTTTTTCAAATCGAGCTTGCAAGGTTTTAAGTAGTACCTCACTTTGTTTTGGTGATAATGTGTTCATAAAATTCTGTAAGATTATTAAATACCAATTTTCCAGATACCCTTTTCTCGGAAGGCTGGTAGATTTTGGCGGCGAGCAGAATTAAGTGTAGCCGAGGCAGATAATGTATGCTTGCGAATATAGTTCGCCAAGGTAATTATTTCTAGGCTTTTAAGATAAGCCAAGCGTTTATGTAGCGATTCCGACAAAGCTAAATAGATTACTTTGTTCATTAATTTTGTAACACGAGCATTATCATAGGCCCGCAAAGCTTTATAGTAGAAGTCTTTTTCTTTATCGCGAATAACAATATTAGGCAAACCAAGTTGTTGCAACTGCCAATTAAGAAGCACGCGTCCAATTCTACCATTACCCTTAATGAAGGGGTGAATATATTCAAACTGAAGATGAAATGTGGTAATTTTTTCTAAAAAGTAGCCATCTAAATCACCAAAATAGGTTGTTAAATTATCTCGCACCCAAAAGCTGATTTGCCGAGATAAATGCTCATTAAATAATTCGTTAATACCTTCATTGAGAAAAGCGCTGGGATCATTCCAATCACCGAATTGTTGGGTTACTAAGATCACATCAATGCCCAGTTTTTTCCGTAATAAATCTTTATAATGCCTAGCTTCTTTAATATTCCTAGCAAAACGAGAGGTGTGATAAACCAACACCACATTAAACTTTTTCTGCATGGCCTGCTCAATCATGGCTTGAAACTCATCTCGTTTTTCGGCAGATTTTCCAGAGAGTAAATCCTTATAGCCTTGCACTAATTCAATGTTGTGACTGGCAGCGTATTCTTTAATGCGATCCTCCTGATTTTTTGGTGAAAAGCCTTTGTCCTGATCTTTGGTACTTTCTCGAATATAATACACTCCTAAACGTGGTTTCGTTTCTTTGTCTTGCGTAGTAGGTGAGTAGGGATACATTGTGGGAGATTAAGTTATTTGACGATTCTGTGTATAATAATATATAATTTTATATAATATAGTCAATAGTGTACAACTATGGAACCACAAAAACAATTATTTACCATTCGAGAAGTAGCGCAAATGTTGGGTGTAAATCCTGAAACACTACGGCGATGGGATCGAGAGGGAAAAGTAAAAGCTGTTCGGATTGGTGTGCGTGGGCATCGTAAATATACAAAAGATCAGGTTGATCAATTATTACATCAGGGCGCATGAAAACTATTGCCATCCCTCAAGTTACTAACGATTCATTTATTGAAGTATTACGAACACTTTATCTTACGTTGCAACGCACTACAATACAAAATGTCAATGGATGCACCCTTTGTTAGTGTTACCTCTTAGTGCTTTTATTCATATTACGCATAGTACAGTGCTATTCAATCATGCTGCTACTGAATCCTATTTGCATACTATTGCATTCCCACAAGGTAATGCTAAGTTAGTTGCCTTAGTGAAGGAACGAATGCAAGAGAATAGAAAAGGTTGTTATCGCAATATCGTAAAATTACTTGTTGATCTTGTATATGGATTTGAAATGGATAAAGCTGGTACTATAGGTGAAGTTGTTAATAGCGAGTTCAAAGATTTTTTTGCGGAGGAAACGGTAAAGGCGTATAAGCAGTATAGAACAAAGCCTTATATACCAGATGACTGGGAAATAGCTGGCTCAACAATCAAGAATAAACACGGTGAGCTCGTCTATCAAGTAGCTAGTAGTCAGACTTCAACTACTACATAGTTAGCACTTGTATCACGCTGCCTCAAACTTTGTAGCAGAGGTTCTAAAAGTCAGTACAGTGGTCTACAAAAAATTTGTGTCTTACTTCAACTGCACTATCGTGCATACTTATGTAAGCATTACTTGCGAATAATAGCTAAAAACAAAAAAGCTGAAAAATTGTCCAGCTAGTTTGTTTTTATTTTAGTGCTGTTAGATAGGGTTCGCAATTAATGAGTTTAATTTCGAGCCATATCTTTGGCAGAAAGGGGGT
>CAZZNZ010000005.1:0-11592 GCA_964655875.1 uncultured Gammaproteobacteria bacterium
CATCCGTAGCGGAAGCTGTGGATGGATCACCTCCTTTCTAAGGAGTTACGGTGTAATCAAAACACTTTGGTCGTAAGCTTCTTATTCTTGTCACATATTTGGTTAGCAATTCAAAAACCCCCTGCACATCGTGCAGGGGGTTTTTGTAAATCCTTATTTACTAGTATAAAAACCATAGGCTCTTGCCCACGGCGTAAACGTATGATCTACAGATACAGCTCGAACGGTAAATTGATAATAGGTATTAGCTTGTAAAATTTGGCTTGAAACCGGCCAACTTGTAGTTGTAATATTACTGTAGGACACGATGGTTTTTCCATTGGAATCCAATACTTTCACCTCATAATATTGTGGTTTACTGCTAGAACAATCGCTAAATTGCACCGCGTTCCATGATAATACTTCACGCATCATCCCTCCTCTGGTAGGCTTGGCTGATAAACTGCTTGGTGCATTACCAGTACATTGCTGTGTACCATAGCCGTAGCCATAGCCGTAGCCAAATGCTGACTGCGATAAAAATACTGCACAAATACTGCCTATTATTAGTATTATTAACGGCACTAACACATGATGTGCTAAATGATTCACTCGTAAATATGGCATAACAATACAATTTAATAATCTTGTTACTCTATATAACGAATGAATTGTGCAAGTGTGACGGCTAGAAAATTACCGTAGAATTTCTCGCCTTGGTTTTAAAAGTAGCTGAGCCAGCTTTACCAATGATTTTTTTAGTATATACGGACCGAATTTTTACACTGTATTTTGTATTGGGTGTTAATCCAGCTATCGATAGGCCGGTGCGAGATTGATTTAAATTTTTACTCACTGTACCTGAAAACACGATCGTTTTTCCTTTACGCACAATAACCTGATAATACTTCAGCGTTTTACTCCGGGCAATGTTATTCCAAGATACATCTGCGCTAGTACTCATCACATTTTCTACTACAATTTTTTTCACTTTGGTCGGTAAAGTATGGAATAATTTATAACGCGACCAGGCTGATTCTGTGCTGTCTGAAGCAATAGCCTTTACTTTAAACTTATAATTACTATTGGGCTTGAACACGCCTTTTTCAATAGTCAACTGTGTGGTAGTAACGCCTGAATACGTTTTTACTAACCCGCCTTCTGCTCGATAAATTTTAACTGTGTAAGATGTTGCGGTGGCATGGGATCCGCACTTTTTAAAATCTACCCCAGACCATTGCAATACCGTTGTGCCTGTAATTTTAGATTTAGCCTGCAATTCAGCTGGAACCACCGCTATACAAGTTCCATAGCCATAGCCACCAGCTACTCCCTGTTGAGTAAATACTACGCTCGTAATCGTAAGTATTGTTAGCACCATTACTGCTGATGCTAATGTTGAAAAATGTTTGAGTGTTTTCATAGAAATTTACTATAGCACCAACTTAATATTTGTACAGCTGAATACGACTCCATTCCCCTAGTGATTGATCGTATACTTTAGTAAAATGTTCTTCGATGTACTCTAACAACAACGGATCAATTCGATGCCGCGCAAACGTATCTAGTAATACCACTGTTGATCCTTTGGGCCAAGTAACAAGATACGGCACACCCGTATAACGATCGTGGGATGCGGTTGATAATCCTCCGCCAGTTAAATCTAATGGTATTGCTGCGGTGTCATTTCGTTCTAAATATAACCGCGTAATTGCCGGATACGGCGTAATCATGTATTCAAACTGCTGTTCGGCAATATAGCGATACGCCGCTGCAAAATCCGGCTGAGGTGTAAAACTTTTATATGTCAGCTCGCTGGCGGAGGCATCTGATTCTAACTTAATCTGAGCATTTGGCCACCACTGATATTCTGAACTAAAACCGAGCACTAGAACAATAATCACGACGCTATATTTCCAACGCTGAACTAACCAAACTATCGCCAGCGCAGCGGCCAGTAATACTAACGGCCATAGTACAAACACATAACGATACTCTAATAAGGGCACGGCAAAACTAACTACTCCTAAATACGTGATGCCAATATACATTAGCCAAATAGTGAATGATGCTTCACGTCGCCAGGCAACCATATAGCCCAACACGGCCAAACCGATGGTAATGGGATAATGTGAAATACAATACTGCCAATAATGAAACCAGTAATTGGTCCAATGACCGTAGTAGAAGCGGGATGCTGCAGCGCTCATCAGGACTAAACCTACAATTAGGCTGCCATGAAAAAAAATATTTTTGATATATTTTTGCACTACTAAAAAAATCATCGCCAAGCCCAATACAATACCTCCTAAACGATGTGTAAGTATAGTGAATAATGTACTGAATAGTATCAACAAACTCCACTGTATAGACCGGGTGATCGAGAAACGTTTTATTAAAAATAATGTAAGCCAGGAAAACAGCTGAAACAACATGTACATACGCGCCTGTCTCGACCAAGCTATTTCCCAGGTCGACCAACTCACCAACCCAGCCATTACCACTCCCGTTTGCCATCCATGCCAACGATAGGAAACGTATCCCAACCAAACAATACTAATACAACCCGCCACAACAGATAATAACCGTGTACTTATTTCATTAATGCCGCCAAAAGACATAACACCGGCCAGTAGATAATGATATACCGGATCTCTCCAAATGATTTGTCCGGAATCCAATAAGGGATAGCCATGGGCCTGAATAGCTTGCGCTAATGTAATAGAAAATGCTTCGTCCATCCAATAGGATGCTTCACTCAAATCGTATATGCGCAGTCCTGCTCCCCACAATACAATAACTACTATGACCGCATAAATCTTGGCCGGTTTATTCATGGTGTCATCATAGCACGACTTGCATAAATTAAGGTTTTTGCTATACTCAGAAAGCATTTTTTTGGGTGTGTAGCTCAGGTGGTTAGAGCGCAGTCCTGATAAGACTGAGGTCCCTGGTTCGAGTCCAGGCATACCCACATTAATTATGCTGTGGTTCAAAAAATTTTGGCAACAACATTGGCTGATTATTACACTCAGTATATTTTTTATCAGTTCTACTATAGCTTGGATTTACCTAGATCAAAGTCCTCCTCTATGGGACATTGCCGGACACTCTTTTCGCTCTGCTGCACTAGCTCGTGGTCTAGACTACAACTCAATTTATCCTCCTCTCACATATAGTATCACTGCACTTGGTTTTTGGTTCGTTGGTTTTTACGCGGATATGCCGCAATACTCTTTAGTGTTTTGGCTAATAGTATATTGTATTGCTCTGTATTATATTACGCTATATTTTTATCAAAAAACTTGGCTAGCAGCGATTACAGTTGGATTAAGTTTGTGTTATCCATTATTAGCCCATTTTACTCGAATTTATGATTTAGATTTTCCTTTAACTGCTCTTTGCACTGCCACTATAGCCATGCTATTAAAAACTAACCAATTTACTCAGCGATCCTGGTCTATACTTTACGGTATTGGTATTGGCTTAACATTCCTAACGAAATGGACTGGGCTAGTTTTTCTGCTAGCGCCTACTACCTATGCATTACTAACAACCACGCGACGTGATTTGAAAAATTTTGGCTTCAGTATAGCTAGCGCTGTGCTAGTGGCTGGTCCCTGGTATTGGTCTCATGCTCACACCATATTTCAGGCAGTGGGAGCTGCCCATAATAATGGTTTCTCCGTACCGTTCCATAATCTATGGCGACCAGCAAATAGTATTTTCTATGCTAAACAATTAGTGTTGGGCACCAGTTGGCCATTAGCGCTATTTTGGATGATTGGTCTAGCACTATTCATCATCTATCATAAAAAAAATCGATGGCTGATGATAGTAAGCTTAATGACACCATATTTCATAATGACGTTTGGCTTTTATTCCAAAGAAAGTCGCTACATACTTCCATTATTACCGTTACTAGCTATTTGTACTAGCGCTCTGTGTGTTTATGTACAAAACCGTTGGCGCTGGATTATGCTTGGTGGCTGTATAGTACTAGCCCTTGGAGTATGGTACGACACCTCTTGGGGCACACGCCTATTACCATGGCAAGCTGGCTATGGGTATCAACTCATTACCCCAACCAAACCACGTTTTGGTTTTACCTACCCCACAAGTTATCATACTAATCTTCCCACACTCACTAATATCATCATCCAAGATCTTCAATCTCATCCAATCGCTGATCGGCCAATTCGCCTAGCAGTTGTCCCGAATAGTATTTTTCTCACGGCGCAACAAATTGCTTATGCTATGTTACTGCAAACCTCCATTAGTTTTGATTATAGTCTCAGTAGTCAATTACGTCAGGGTATAAATTGGCGTAACACTATTAGTCAAGCTGATTATGTGATTACCAAAACTGGTGACCAGGGACCAAAAGTATGGCAACCAAATGGCATTATGATCGCACAAGCTGAATCCAACCTTGATCCTGTATTTGACCAATTTATTCTACTGTATAGCGCCACTCTAAACGGCATAGAAAAGCAACCAGCCATTGTAAGAATTTACCGCAAAAAATAATTGTGCTCTTGCCAATTCTGATATGAATTGCTAGATTAGTAAAGCTATTTTTGCCGGGATAGCTCAGCGGTAGAGCAGAGGACTGAAAATCCTTGTGTCGCCAGTTCGATCCTGGCTCCCGGCACAACGTTATAAATAGAAGAGCCGCACAGTTAGGTGGCTCTTTCTGTTACTATATTTATTACTGTTTAGGTTCTAGATTAAAATTCACCCCCTCTGTCACTTTGTTGGACTTTACCTTCACATTCTTATTAGTACTGGTTTCATAATAGGCATTGAGCACATACAACTCATAACTTCCTGGTGCTAAGCCATCTAACACATAATATCCATTACTATCCGTTGTGGCTGTAACTGCTTGATTGCGCACCCGTACTGTATACCCCCACAATGGTAAATGAGTGTCTTTATCATACAAATAACCATTCACTGTACCGCTAGGCCCCACCTTAATATTAACCCTCGTAGTGACTTGCTTAATTGTACGCCGAATAATTTTATCCGCATACCCTGTGGTAGTAACGCGCAATATGTATGTTCCGGGTTTAAGATTGGGTATATTATAAAATCCTGCGGCATCTGTATATGCTGAACCAGTGCCCACATCACTGTCTTGTTGTGAATATACTGTTACTAGTGCATTGTAAACTGGTTTTTTTTATCAGTAATTTTTCCAAACACACCACTGGCTGGAGTCATAACATAATTTTTATCTTCTACACTACTGCGTAAGTTCATTTTACGATCTTTTATCGTTAAATATCCCACTTTGACAATTTTTATACGGTACTTACCTGGCACAATATTAGGCGCTACAAAGCTACCGTCCGTTCGCGTCGTTACTGTGTAGTCTGCCGTATAACTGGTATAGCGAGGTTTGGCTAAGTTATAGAGATAGACCGTCGCTCCTTCTACTGCTGCTGTGGTATCTTTGTTGGTGATCGTTCCAGAAAAATGAACAGCTGTTTGTAAGCTAAAATTTTCACTACTGGTTACATTTCCAGCTGTAACAGAAACCATGTAAGCCTTTGCTGTTACATAGCCATCCTTTGCAACCGTTACTGTATAATGATCACTGGCTCGTAAGCTGTTGAGCGTGTAGGTGCCGTTACTAGCAGACGTAACAGAAGTGGTATTACCATAGCCATCATCAGCTGTAATGGTTGCGCTGCCTAAAGCCGTTGTGCCATCCGATTGATAAATAATGCCTGTGATACTACCCGCTGCTATCAGGGCAAAATTATTATTCACACTGCTAGATTCATCGGCCGTAATACGAATACTAGCGGATTGCGCAACATAATTCGTAGCCAAGATTGATAGATTGTAATATCCAACCGCCGTGCCACCGTAATCAGCCATATCATACACTGATACAGTGTAATTTCCTGCGCTATCAGTAACTGCATTATACATCCGTGTAGTACCAACTTCCGCCAACTGCACAGTAACACCACTAATCGCCGCGCCCTCTAATGTAGTAACTTTTCCACTCACTGTACTACCTCGAGTTAATGAAAAATTAGCAGTGGCTAAATTATTTTTTGTAGTGGCAACGGCTTGACTGGAACCAAAATAACCAATGGCTGTAGCATAAATATTATGTATACCATCATTAGCTTGACTAAAATTAGAGCTGCTGATAGGAGTAACCTGATAAAACCCTGCTGCCGTACTGAAATCACTGCCGTAAAAACCCAATCCGTTAATGGTTGTATTACTACTGATATTGGCATTATAAATTGGAGTAACTCCATCTTTAGCATACACATGGCCAGCATATTTTCCTTGCTTGTCTAACAAAAAATGCATGCCATTTTTTGTTTCTCCATTACTCAACGAAACAGTTTGGGTTTGGCGTACATAATATGTATCGTAATCTGTATGCGCAAAATAATAATTGTATACCGTATAGGTGCCAGCCGTACCACTACCTGTATCATCAATAACAATACTATACGTACCAGTCGCATTACTTAAGCCGTAACTAGCTACCCCTGTGGCAGTATTTTCAGCATACACGTACATAGATTCAATCGCACTATTATCACTAGCTTTTTTGGTAGTGCCATTAATAATGGCATCAGCGGCATACGTTGGTTGTGTTATGCCAAAAAACACTGCACTGGTCACGAATGTAGCTAATAGCACGCCTCCTATTTTTTTCATATAACACTAATTAAAAATTTAACGTTGTTTGTTAGTATAGCATTCGGATGCGCTCTTTTCAAAATTGATTTATTTTGCTATACTAATTCCGCTTTCGAGCGGGGCGTGGCGCAGTTGGTAGCGCGCATGGTTTGGGACCATGAGGCCGCTGGTTCGAGCCCAGTCGCCCCGACACTATTTTATGTCTAAACCAATCATACTAGCGGTATACTTCGATGATTCCGACGCCATGGGATATCCATTCGATAACCCAAATTATTATCGTGCCTATCGAGGTTTTAGTGACCGCTGCGCTAAAGACAATATTACTTTAGTGATTGTTCGTGGTGCTACTAGTTATTTAGGTAAAATGGTATTTCAAGGCGGATGGAAATTTGCGGGTGATCAATTAGAAAAAATTACTCAGCCGATCACCGCGGATGTGATTTATGTAAAAGGAAAAGATTTAGTTACTGACGCTACGGATTACGCAGTAAACCAATCCGGCTTAGCAGAAATCTGCCGCGACAAATTACTCACCCATCAACACTTTTCTCAGTACATGGCGCCAACCTATCCGATTGATGCATCTAATTGGCAAGCTGTGGTACAGACCATTGCAACGGAAAAAATTGTTGTAAAGCCGCGCACTGGCATGGAAGGTCAAGGTATTTTAATTACCCCAAAGCAGTCGTTTGATTATAATCAACTCGACCCAGATCAAGCACCATATTTGGCTCAAGATTTTATTGATAGTTCTGCGGGCATTCCAGGATTAGTAAACGGTTTGCATGATCTACGATTATATATTTTTAACGGCGTGGCCAAAATTGCTGAATACCGCCAACCTAAAGCTGGCAGCTTTTTAGCCAACATCGCCCAAGGTGGTTCGCTCACTGTTGTGCCATTAAATCAGGTGCCGAGTTGGGCACTAGAGTTTGTGCAGCATATTGATCAAGTGTTTCAATCATTTTATCCGCGCATTTACACCATCGATTTAATGTATGCTAACGGTAAACCCTATTTGGTAGAACTTAACAGTCGCCCTGGTATGCCGTATGTGGAATGGGATTACTATGATGCGATGCAGCAAGCCATATTAGATACGTTACTATCCAATATCAAACCAGCTTAACACACGGCACAATTTTTTGTTCTAATTGTCGTGCGGCGGCAATATTTTTTGCAGATACGCTTAACAATTCTGGTTTTCGCTCTACTTCTGGATACACCACTTTATATAATTCCGGTAATTGCGGATCTAGCGCATCATAAATTGTTAAATTTTGCGCGGTACGTACAATATTCTTCCAGGTATCTTCCGTACCGTACAGATACAGATCTAAACCAAGTGCTGGGCGTAATTCTCCAGTGGGATCTTGTAAAAACGCTACCGTAAATCCGTCGTTCATCTCTTTAGTTTGTGCGCGAGCACATACTTCAATGCTACGATAATTACCTCGATCGGCACACATTTTAATGTATGCATTTTTCATAAATGTGAGGTAATTAATTTGGTTAAAGCCGCCTAAACACTTTAAGCCGTAATAAAAACACAGCACGGTAAATATTAACATCATATTTGGAATAATTTGTTTTTGTTCAAGTGCTTGTTGGATAGACTCGGGATTTAAAGGTATGGATATTTTCCCATCGGTAGATACCAAAACATTGTTACGTGGCCAAAGTTGAATGCGAAAATTTTTATCCGCAGACATGCCCCAAAACAAATACGTACCGTAAGCTTGATCTGTTGAAAATGCGCCCATGATATCCGAAAAATAACGTTGGATTAATTCAATATATTCTGGATCAAAAATCATATGATGCACAATGGTATCTTGCGTAATATGAAAACGCAGCAATAAATCAATTACTAAACTTTCTTGTTCAATATACATTAAACGACTTTTTTGCTCTGAAGATTGTGAAAAAAAATTTTGCCAGAGCAAATCGTTGGTGAATAACATTTGTTCTGAATAGGTCGTGCAAGCAAAAGCCTTATCCTGTTTATATACGATATCAATAAGCGTGTGTAATTTTTCAGAAACGTCACTGGTTATTTGACCTGCGCGTTGTCGCTCTTTAATTACAGATTGAATTTTATCAATTTCTCGCGGTAAATAACTACGAAAATTATACACGGATGCAGAATGTGAATTGCTAGGTAATAATGCTAATCGCTGCAAGCTGGTTGTACCGCTACAATGGCTAGTAAACAACACTCCTCGCGGAAAGCTTGAATTACTGAGTGAAACATTTGCACACGATAAGACAATGTTATACGGCAATTGATTGAGTGCCATAATAATATTAGCATTCAAAAAAAATGGAGAGCACACTGGGCCTTGATGATCTGCCGTAGAAACAAAATAATATTGTTTCAACTGTGCAATTACACCATCCGCACATTCTGTACTAAACTGCCTAGCAACGTGTTCGTGTATAACACAGAATAATTCTGCCTGTCGTGCTTGAATTGGTGCATTAATATTTGCGTCGGTATATTCGGCAGCATAATTTGCTAATGTTTTAGTGCCGCGTTTCATTAACAATTCTCGCAACACTGGGCGCTTCGCTAAAATACTTTCTCTAAGTTCGTTAATCATTGAGTTCATAATATATTAGGATACAATTACGCAGGGTTTAATTTTTTGATCTAACCCCATTAGTTTAACTACATCGTCCGAAGTTATGTTCACCAAGTCGGCTTGCCGTTCCGCTTCAGGGTACACATAACGATAAAATTCCGGTAGTGATGGGCTTAGTGCATCATTGAGTGTTAGGTTGTGAATTTCTTGCAGAATCGTTGGCCAAGTTTGTTCCGTTTGGTAGAGATACAAATCTAATCCGGCCGCCGGCACTAACTCACCGTTCGGCCCACCCGCAAACGCAGTAATAAACCCATCACACATTTCCTTGGTTTGAGCATGAGCACACATCTCTACACTTTTATAATTACCCCTATCTGTATGCAATTTAAGATAGGCATTTTTCATGTTAGTAAGATAATTCGTTTGATTAAATCCACCTAGACATTTTATGCCATAGTAAAAACATAGCACGCTAAATACTACTAGTAGGCTGGGGCTAATCTGTCCTTGTTCTAGAGCGCGTTGAATTGACTGTGGTGTTAAATCTACCGCTACACTACCGTCGGTTGAGGCTAATCTGCGCCCCTCTAGCCACAAAGCTACTCGATGATGTTTTTCTGGTGTAATGCCCCAAAACAAATACGTACCCCAATCACGCGTATTCGAAAATGCCCCTTGAATATCTGCAAAATGTTCGTGCAATAAGGGTTCATACTCCGAATCAAATAATGTATGGTTAATCACGGTATCTTCGTACAGATGATGTTTAATGATCAGCTGACTAACAATGCGCTCCTGTTCCAAATAAATTAATTCCGCAGATGACTGTTGCTGTGGTAAAAAATATTTGCGCCACAACGCAAAATTGGTTTTTACTACTTGATCGGAATACGTTGTGCAAGCTAATACTTCTGGCTGGGCATACACCGCATCCACTAATTGATCAATTTTATCGGCTACAGATTGCGTGACTAAACCTTGCTTCACTTTATCGCGCAATAATTTTTGTATTTTAGTAAGATCGGCAACCGTATAAGGCCGAAAATTATACACCATGGCTGCGTGTGCATTACTAGGTAAAAATGATAACCGCTGTAAAGTAAGTTCCTGTTGAGTATTCAGGGCATGAAAAATTAATCCCCGCGGAAAGGTAATATTATTTAATGAAATATTGGCACAAGCTAACACTAAAATATACTGCAAATGATTCTGCTGTTGCGCATACGGCGCGCTAATTAAAATATTTGAATTCGTCCACGATTCATTCACTATTGGCCCATGATGATCGGCCGTAGAGACGAAGTAATAATTACGCAACTGTTCCGCTACACCCGCTGCTACACTCTGCCCTAATTGACGCTCAACTTCCGTCTGTACCACGGCAATAAACTCATCTCTCCGTTGCTGTAGCGGAGGAACACTCAGTACACTACTAAACTCTTTAGCATACGCCAACAGGGGCTGACCACCCTGCCGCTGTACTAATTGCTGCAGTACTGGACGACGTTGCAATACCGCTTGTTGTAGCGCTTTAAAACGCTGAGATAAATTAGACGACGAAGGCTCTTCAGGCGCTAATAACATAGTTGACAGTTATATGATGCTAGTATAGCTTTAACTATAGATGAAGTCAACCATGACCAAATCCCACTTATTGTTATCGCTTAGTCTGGTAATCACAATAAGTATAGTATATTGGCTGTTACGCAACACCGTTTTTGGTTTTAATTCTCAGGAATTTAACAGTTGGATAGATGCCCTAAATTGGCGAGGCCCGATTGCTATGGTGATATTAATGATGATAGAAATTATTATTCCGATATTACCCGGGGGTTGGTTAGGTTTAGCTAATGGTTATTTGTTTGGTCCATGGCTGGGTTTCGTTTATTCCTACATCGCTTCTGTTGGAGGGTCCATGATTTTATTTTTATTAGTCAGAAAATTTGGCCAGCCATTCATTGCATTAATTACTTCGCCAGAACGATCCAAACAATTAACACACAAAATTCATCAGGCTCGCTCCGCATTTGGATTGCTCTATGCTATCCCGCTGTTCCCTGTTGAAATCGTTACATTATTACTTGGCCTTACTACAATGCATACTAGAAAGTTCATCATTTTAATGATGCTTGGTTATATTCCAAATATGGTCGCATTAAATTTTTTGGGCACAATCATTTCTGGACCAGACAATCATTATACAACAATTTTCTTAATCCTTATTAGTATTACTGTATTTTATTTACTAACCACTTGGTTACGTCAACGCATTTTTGCAAAAAATACATGAAAAAAATTCAGACAGTTTTATTAATAATTTTGTCTATTTTTGGCATTTTTA
>CAZZNZ010000006.1:0-11330 GCA_964655875.1 uncultured Gammaproteobacteria bacterium
TAGGTTCCGTCCCCGATGCATATACTATCTCTCAAGAGTGTTTTGAAAAAATAACAATGGACGTTAATCCCATTAAGATGAGATCGCGCACCAGTAATTCTACAAAACTTTTGCCAAAATCAAAGGCTCCACCAAAACAACCACACTCACCTAGAGTTCTACCTCGAACCATGTTCACAATAATGCCAATCACAAAACTCAGTAAACACAATGCAATCACACCAGCGCTAAACCGAGTAAATAAACCTAGCACTAAAAATAGACCCGTAATCACCTCTACCCACACTAATGCCATAATATACCAAGTAAGAAAGGGGTCTGGTAAAATATTCCATTGTCGCCCAATTGCAATAAACGCATCAATTGGCTGAATAATTTTTAAAACTCCAGCTACAATAAACACACTGCCAACAATCCCTCTGCAAACGAACGGGCCAAACTTACGAACTGACATTAGTATTCGCATTAACATCTGGTAAATATTTTTTGATCAGGGCTTGCAGTCCTGCATAACCTGTACTGCCATTATACCCTTTTTCTAAATCATATTTTTCGCCGTTCACAAATAGCGTTGGTGTTCCAGAAATCCTCTTACTATTACCCTCTGCGATATCTTCGGTTACAGTTGCTTTTTGCTCATGATTATTTAAGCACTGACTAAACTGATCGCTATTCAACTGTAACTCCACAGCATATTGCACAAAATTGCTTGTGGGATCGGGTAATGCATTCCAGCTAGTCTGCTGATTGAACAATGTGTCATGATACTCCCAGAACTTATGTTGTTGTAAAGCGCATTGTGCCGCTTCGGCCGCAGCCATAGCATTGGGATGGGCTTGAATTAACGGAAAATCATTATACTCCACTGAAATTTGATCACCATAATCTGTTAGCACTTTATTTAACATAGGTACAAGATCTTTGCAATATGGGCATTGAAAATCACTGTACTCTACTAACTGCACTGGCGCTTCCGCCTTGCCTTTTACAGGGTCTGAATAGTGATGAGTAACGGTTGGAGTATATAAAATCGCCGCCCGAATAGCCAATACAATAAGTATGGCGGCCAAGGTAATAACACTAGCTATAATAAGTTGCTTGCGTAATTTAGTAGTAATTTGCATAACCAATAATATAGCATAACTTTCACACAAACAAAAACAGCGTACGGGATTTTGAGTTGTCGTGCATGATCTGATACACTATTGTTATGACATTTGCTTTAATTGGTAATGGCACCTACGTTAATTGTGCTATGCAACTAAAGCAGTACGATGTAGTAATAGCACTAGATGGTGGAGCAAATCACTGCCAAAAAATGAAACTAAAGCCAGATTACAGTATTGGTGATGGGGATTCTATTTTTATTCAATCAAAAACATTTTTGCATGATCCCAATCAAAACACTACTGACTTGCAAAAAGGTTTGGCATTATGTAAAAAAATAGCCGGTAAAAAAAAGTACATAATTGATTTATTTTGTTGTGCCAGTGAAAATCGTTTAGATCATACTCAAGCTGCGCTACAGGCATTAATGTATCTATCAAATATTCGACAACTACACACCTCTACTGCAACTATACAATATTTAACCGCTAAACAATCTTTACAACTCACAAAGCTAAACAACAGGATGGCATCACTCATTGCAGTAAGTCGATCTGCAAAAGTAACACTCACGGGCTTTGCCTGGTCTGGAACCATAACATTCAATCAATATCATTCTGGTATATCGAATACAATAAACCGCTCCCCTGCACATGTAACTCTACTTACTGGCAATATCCTACTATACATAAACAAAAGGCATAAACCAAGAGAGTTTATGCCTTCCGGACCCAGCCTAATTGTTTCATGAATCATGGCATCTACCAGCTATACACTGATAGAAGTTGGCGCCCATGCATGACAACGTCTCTCGACGTACAATCGCGGATCTCAACAAGAAGAAAGAACGGAGGGTGCCCCTCTTCCTGTTGTACTGCTAATCCGGACCTCCAGTAAACTAAGCTATCTACTACATCTCACTGCAAGTCCAGATTTAGCGCATCTCAAACTATTACAGTTGGTCTGTAATTGTCAAGCCCTTTACCGTCGCTTGCATAAAAACAATATACCAATTCCACACTGGTTTAGGCGTGCCGTCAATTTTTAATAAACCAAATTGCGCTTCATACACATCAGCTAAAGCACGGTCACGGATAGTATAAAGAAAAATCGGTCGCGCATTACTTTGTTTTTGTAACCAAGTAACAACTTTTTTTGTGTATTGTTTCACAATAATATTGTCTATCCCAGCCTGACCGGTGGAACAACCTAATTCGGTAATCCAAATTTTTTCATTAGGCTCATAAGCATACACTGCGTCTTTCAGTTGTTTCCAATCCTGTTTTAAACTATTCAGTTTACCGCCAGAATCACGATAATGCCCACAATAATAAAGATGCACATTGAGCTCGTCAAAATACTGCCCCCCCTGCTCATAAAGCTGCTGAATAAACTCATGGTGGCGAATATCTGCAATCGCTCCATTGAGAATAATAGCTGACGGATCGTAAATACGAATGATTTTAGAAGCTCGCCGTAATAGTGGTGCATAAGTTTTCCAACTAGCATTTCGCAAATAATTCACACTATCTGGCTCGTTCCAAATCTCCCACACATCCACATGATTACGATATCGCTCTACCACAGTTTGCACTAACCTAGCCCACTGTTGTGGTTTAGGTGCAACATAGGGATCGCTACCATCACCATAAGCAAGCATCCCCACCACTCGTATGCCACGCTGCTGATACTGCAACATTACTTCATCATACCGATTAAACCAGCCAGCTTGATTACTACTATTTAACTCGCTTAAATCAAAATGTTCTCGTACCCAAGCGGGCTTAGCCTCATCTAACGCCGCGCTATAAATAGCATCATCTGTATCATTCCCACCCAATGCCCAATGTACATTTAAGCCTACCGCAGGATTAGCGTGTTGGTTTAAATATGTGCGGGTACCAGGATTAGTATAGCCCTCAATATAAGGATTAAACAAAGTAATAACAGGCGTTGATATATGAATAATACTATCATTATTCATAATCACCACCGGATAATCAATTAGCCGCTCGGTGCTGTTATCTGCATTAATGATAAACTGTATATTTACACCAGTAGCATTACCGCCGGATACCGTACCGTTAAATTGCCCCAACTGAATTTTAACAGGATTAAATAATAGATAATCCAAATTAGTACCATAGGCAGCAATAGTAATCTTATAGGGATTTTCATCAACAATGGATACAAAATCTTTTGAAAAGGCAGTAATTGTTGGTAAACCGGCAGCCTGAATTGGCTGCCCTATTCCCCACATTACAAACATAGCAATCATGTATTGTCCAATAGTTTTCATACAGTATTCCTAGTAATACTAGCCTGTATAATAGTATATAATGACGTGTTTGACAAAATAATGACAGAATGATACCCTAATTCGTTACTTTAATGCTTATGTTAAATCAAGAACAGCAAATTATTCACTTATTCCAGCAGTACCATCGTATTTTAATTTGTTTACCAATTAAACCCTCAACTGATGCTATTGCCTCTGGCTTAGGGTTGTATACAGTACTACAAAAATTAGGCAAGACTACCCAAGTAGTAGCCTCAAAATTTTCCCTGCCTCATACCCACCGCTTTTTGCCGAATAGCGCCAACATTAAACATGAGTTAACTGCCCTGCGTAAGTTTGTAATTACTTTAGATACTAGCAAAACTCAGGTGGCAGATTTACACTATGACATGCAAGCTAATCAAGTGAATATTTATGTGTCACCAAAGAATGGCTATTTTAATGCAAATAATGTTACTACTTCGCTCAGTAAGTACGATTATGATTTAATCATTGTATTAGACAGTCGCGAGTTAGATGGCTTAGGCAAAATTTTTGAAGATAATGCTGAATTTTTTTATAATACCCCTATTGTAAATATCGATCATCATCCTGGTAATGAGCAATTTGGTCAGGTAAATTTAGTAAATATTACCGCTACCAGTATTTCAGAAATTGTGTTTGAGCTCATTCAACACTTAGATAGCGGCCACTTGCTTGATGAGTATATTGCCACTAATTTACTCACTGGTATTATTTCAAAAACTAAATCATTCAAAACCAGTTCAGTTACTCCTCGTTCGCTAGCTATTGCTAGCCATTTAATCACTTCCGGAGCGCGCCGAAAAGAGATTGTGAAGAACTTATACCAAACTAAATCGATTCAAACCCTACAGCTGTGGGGTAAAGTGCTGAGTCAATTACAATCCGATCCCGCTCGACACTTGGTGTGGTCCAGCGTTCATGAAAACGATTTCCTTCAAACCAACACTACGGCCACAGATTTGCCAGCGGTAATTGACGAATTGATTATTAGCACGGCCGAGGCTCAAAATATCTATATTGTTTATGAACACCACGCATCCAACCAATCACTAGAAATACGAGCGATTGTGTATACCCATCATTATATGAAAAATCTCGGAGTGCCGATTGAATGGCAAACTCGCGGTGCCGAACATTTTGTGCATATCATCTTCCCTGGCCACATGACCTTAAACATGGCGCAAACACTATTGCATGAAGCGTTGGAAAAACAGCTTTCCTCCTAAACGGCTCCATTTGCTTTAGTTGCTATCCGTACTCAACGTACTAAGCTGTGATTCAATAAGGCGACGCATTTTAAAATGCTTGCAGTATTGATTAAATTGCAAGTCTTAGCCAACCCTTATGATCTAGCTGATCACTATATTCCTTACCCACAAACACAAACAAGCCCGAGCCACGCTCTACCGTTAAGCCACCTGTAGCTTTGTGGCCAGCCTTATTTAGTTCCTGCACATAACTGTAGAGCGCATTAGATTTCAATATTGTTTCACTAACTCCATCAACTGGTGGTTAGATAAATTTTCTAGTTTGACATGATTAGCACTGGTGTTACTATGGTGCATGATTATTACATTGTTATTACCATTCTAGCTTTGTGTGAATATACCTTAATTTTTCCTGGTTGTATAGCACAGATTAGAAGAACTGCGAGAGATAGGATAGAGAGAAACATTATGTTATAATATATCCATGATTCAACGTATTGAAGACTTGTTAACTTTAAATAAACAAAGTCAATCCAGCACACCAGCAACACTTGGTGGCAATAAGCCCAACATTAATGATGATAGCCCTACCAGCAAGCTATCTGCAAAAATGCATGCGATTGAATTGGAAAAACTGGAAGAATTGACTCAAAGCCAAGCCGCTATGTTAGGGTTGGAATATATTAATCTGGAAGGTTTTCCTGTTGGACCAGAAGTAATGTCGCTCATTACCGAAGAGCAGGCGCGACGCATTCGTACCATTGTGTTTTTTAAGATTGATAACCAAATTCGCCTAGCCACTTGTTTGCCAGATCATCCTGAAATTCACGATGTGATTAGCCGATTGCAACGTGAATTTCCTGGTTGCCATATTGCACTATATTTAACATCGGAACATAGTATGAATGAGGCGCTTAAACTCTATAAAAACATTGCTCATATCAAAACAATTGTAACCGATGTAGCTTTAACAGCCGATGATCTAGTGCGCTTTCAAGCCGAAATCCATAATTTTGCGGATATGGAAAAACGGTTGCCAACTACGAGTATGACCGGAGCTTTTGCAATGATTGTGGCTGGCGCAATGAATGCCAACTCATCCGATATTCACATTGAAGCTGGTGAACATCATGTGATTATTCGTTACCGAGTGGATGGATTGTTGCAAGTGGCTGCTAAAATTCCAGCTAGCATGTGGCCACGAATGATTGCTCGCATTAAAGGCATTGCTGGTTTAAAAATTAATGTAGATAGCGTACCACAAGATGGCCGCATTACGATTGTATTAGAGAACGATAAAATGGATATTCGTGTATCTACCATTCCTACTACTTGGGGTGAATCGGTGGTGATGCGATTATTGCGCTCGTCTTCCGTGGGATTAAGCTTTGAGCAATTGGGCTTACGACCAGCCGCGTTTAAACGCTTACAACATGAGCTATCTAAACCACAAGGCATGATTATTACTACTGGCCCAACTGGATCTGGTAAAACTACTACTTTGTATGCCATGTTAAATACCTTAAATCAACCAGACACTAAAATTATTACATTGGAAAACCCTATTGAATATCGCTTACCCGGTATAGATCAATCGCAAATCGATCACGCCAAAGGTTACACTTTTTCTAAAGGGTTACGCGCCATTTTGCGACAAGATCCTAATGTCATCATGGTGGGTGAAATCCGCGATTTAGAAACAGCTGACACCGCCATCCAAGCCGCTTTAACCGGACATCTTCTACTATCCACTATTCATACCAACGATGCCGCTGGAGCCATTCCCCGCTTTTTATCCATGGGCGTACAACCCTTTTTATTAGCTCCGGCCATGAATGCCATTATTGGCCAGCGCTTGGTACGAAAAATTTGCGAATACTGTAAAACAGAAATGACACTGGATTTAGAAACACTCGAGCATGTTAAAAAATTACTCAGCAGTATCCCTGAAAATTCAGGTGAGACTATCCCCGATATAAATGCCTTACGTTTTTTTCAGGGTAAAGGGTGTGATCACTGTCACAATTTGGGTTACAAGGGTCGCATTGGCATCTATGAAGTATTCACCAAAACACCAGAAATTGAAGCCATTACTTTAGCAGGTAACGTATCCGAATATCAAATGCGCGAAGTTACGCACCGCGAAGGAATGGTAACCATGGCTCAAGATGGCATTCTAAAAGCCTTAGCCGGAATCACCTCTGTTGCTGAAGTGATGCGGGTGGCCATGATCGATTAATTATTGAATGCTATTTTAATTTATGTATCCAGAACATTTCGCTCCAGAGTTTAATACATTTCCTGAATCAGACTCATCAACATCTCAACGCATCCATACCTTACTAGAAAATGCGGGCTTAGATGTTCACGACTCAACATTAGCCAATATTAAAAATCGTTTAATGTTATTAAATGAACAAGGCCATTTTATTTCTGATGTTGAAAGCTGCATGAACCTCATTGATCGCTTAGGTGAAAAATTAATTTTGAGTCATGAAGAAACACGAGCGGCAAAATTAGGTACCATACTTTCCGATATTGGCAAAAGCGGTCCGTCAAACTTATCAGAGGAGGATAGTAAACTCATTGTGCAAATATTTGCGGTTGATAATGCCTCAAAAGACCTAACAATTACTAATTTTCTTGATGCATATCTAAGCCATGATGCCAATAAAATCAGACCAGTATTAACTGGGCTAGGTTTTAACTTGGATGCGCCAATGCGTACATTTTGGGATAGCCATGTACACTATACTGCGGCTATCATAGCTGATCGTGCTGCTATTCCCCTACGAGCTCGGGCCGCCGCCATGATGCATCATCGATTTGCCTATAGCCACCTTGGCATTGAAGGACAAAATCCGCTTAACCTTGTGAATGAACACGACGAATATGTTGTAGCACCATTTAGCGCACTAGGTAAATTAGGTAAGGTAGAAAAATTAGTGATGCTGACTGATAAATATGATGCTGCTATTACACGAGCAAAATGCCCGCATCAAACTGCTATCCAAATAATACATGATGGCTTAACACATCATCCTCAATATAAAACCGACGCAGAATTTTTAGAAATTCTGCGTACCATGGATGCTACTTTAGCAAAAATCTCGTAACGCCTGCTCCTTAAGGAGTAAAATATTAGCCTTTTCCGCCTGGGTTTGTTGAGTTTTTTTTACTAACTCCACGGGAGCTCGTTCAGCGAATGCTGGATTTGCTAGTTTTCGATCTAAACTAGCAATGTAGGTTTTTAACTCGGCAATTTCCTGCTTAAGTTGTTGTATATATTTTGGCACATCAATTACACTGGCTAAATCAATCATAAATTCATACGCATCATTGAATAATTTTACTTTACCAACTCCAACCTCTTCATTGATGATTACTTTTGTTAAATGCTCAATAATATCTTTTGCATTTGGAGTTATTTTTTTAGCAGCTAACGTAATTTTTGTACTGTAGGGAATATGATATTTTGCACGCAAATCCCGCACTTGCGTAATGATATCTTGCAAATCCGCAAATTGTTTTTGAATATCCGGATGCATTTTTGTAATGTCTGCTTGCGGCCATGTCTCAATCATTAATAACTTGCCTGGATATAATTCTTGCCAAATAGCTTCCGTAACAAATGGGATAAATGGGTGTAGTAATTTTAAAACCGTTTCTAAAATTTTACGCGTTAATTTTGGATTGGGTTGAAATTTAGTAATCTCAACATACCAATCGGCAAAATCGTGCCACAAAAAATCATAACTACTTTCAGCTGCTACACTAAATTGATGATCGGCCAAATTTTTGTTCACATTGGTAATTAATACAGCCAATTTGGATTGAATCCATTGATCGGCTAGAAAATAGTTATGATGGTTCTTTACTACCTCAGATGATTGAGATTGGGTCAGCACAAACCGCGCTACATTCCATAATTTATTTACAAAATTACGACCATCTTCCACTTTCTCTTCATAAAACCTAGTATCATTACCCGGCGTAATCCCTTTAATTAAACTCAATCGCAAGGCATCGGTGCCATATTTAGCAATCATATCCAATGGATCAATGCCATTACCTAAAGATTTAGAAAACTTTTTTCCAGTTTTATCGCGTAGAATGCCGTGAATATACACTTGTTTAAACGGCGCTTCATCAAACAGATACATCGACATCATAATCATTCGGGCCATCCAAAAAAATAAAATTTCATGGCCCATCTGCATCCAGGCTGTTGGATGAAACGTTTGAAAATCTTTAGTCTGCTCCGGCCACCCTAAAGTAGAAAAAGTCCAGGTGGCTGAAGAAAACCAAGTGTCGAGCGTATCCGGATCTTGTTTCCACCCTTCGCCTGTTGGCCGAATATCACTTACCACCACCTCTGCTTCACGATACCATACTGGGATACGATGCCCCCACCAAATTTGCCGAGAAATGCACCAATCACGCAAATGATCTATCCAGTGCAAATACGTACCTTGGAACCGTTCTGGCGTAATTTGAACGCCAGCGCTAGTTACAGCATTCCGCATTAAATCTTTTAATGATTGCCCTTTGCCTGGAATAGATTTGTTCATATTCACAAACCATTGCTCCATTGGCATGAATTCAATTACATCACCAAATCGATCCGATGTAGCTACACGATGGATAATCTCTTCCTCCTGAATTAAAAGATGATTTTGCTTTAAATAATCTACAAATTTTTCACGGGCTGCTACCACAGTTAAGCCAGAATAATGCTCTCCAGCTTGCTTAGTCATTCGGCCATCTTTACCAATTACAGGAATCAGCCCGATACTCTTGTTCTTTTGATACATCTCAAAATCAATCGCACTATGCGCTGGCGTTACACCCAACGCACCGGTACCATAATGTTCGTCTACGCCATCATCGGCAATAATAGTAATAGTGAGTGGTTTAGCTGCACCAATCTCAATGGTAAATTTCTGTCCAATATACTGTTTATATTTACCCTCTGGATGCACAGCCACTGCCGTATCTCCTAACTTAGTTTCCGGACGAGTACTGGCAATCGGGATGGGAAAATCTTCAGTATATTTAAAGGTATATAACTTAGCAGACTGATCTACATACACTAATTCATCATCCGAACAGGTGGATTGCCCTTGCACAGACCAATTCACTACTCGATAACCACGATAAATTAATCCATCCGCAAACATTTTTTTAAACACTGCATTCACGGCCACATTACGCGATTCATCAAAAGTGTATGCTAACCTACTCCAATCGGCGCTCGTGCCCAGCTTGCGAATTTGCTTTAAAATCGTAGTTTTAGATTGTTCAGCATATGCCCGAATTTCTTTTAATAATCCTTCCCGGCCTAACTCCTGACGCGGATTCTGCATACCCTGTTTTTTTAAATGAGTTTCTACTCGCGCTTGTGTAGCCACGGCAGCATGATCTGTGCCCGGTAATAACAATACTTTTTTGCCATTCATGCGCTGATAACGCGCTTGAATATCCATTAACGCATTTTCTAAAGCGTGGCCCAAGTGTAGTACACCAGTTACATTGGGCGGCGGCATCATAATGGCGTACGATGTGGCATGGCTTGTTGGTAATTGATCCGGATTAAAATACCCGCTATCTAGCCATTGTGAATAGATTTTATCTTCGCAATCTTTAGCATTGTATTGTTTATCTAACATATTTTGATATAATATCCGGCCTGGCGTTTCATTCTATACGATTCATTAAGCTGATTAAACTCACTATCTAAATGCGATAGCCGCACTAACTGGCCATCTTGCAGAACAAACGGATCCACAATCCGTATTTTAGTTTTAACGTGAAAATCATAATCTCGTACATCTTCTTTGATTTTAATAGATTTCACCAAAGTTAAGTTTTTAGTAATTAATGGATGATGCGAATTCGCTAATTGATCATAAACAACTTCATCTACTGAAAATAAATCTTTAAACGAAATAATATTTTCAAACAACGCTACTTTAATAGCTTCGGCAAATAAATGATACAACGCGGCCTGTAACGGATGTCCCCACAAGCGCTCATCAGCTTCCCGATATTTATCGGCAAACTGTCTGGCTACAGCTTGATGCTCGAATACAATAGCATCTTCATAGCGCACCATGTCATCTAACATAGTATGTGCCTCCGCTAAAGTAAAAAAATGATCCGTTACCATATCACGAAAAAAATAATCAATCCGATCCATGCATAAATCTGGTAAATCACGTTCTAACAAATGAAACTGATCTTTACTGAACACCGTAGCCACATCCATACCATTTTGCTCTAAAATAGTTGGAATTGTAGAATGATGAATTACCTCGCGATGAAACTCTTCATGAAAAGTACCGACAGTAGCGCCGCCGAACACAAAATCTACTACATGAGAAAAAACAGTGTGTGGCACATCATGCAATAGCCCGGCAATCTGTTCTTCTAACGTAGCGTTAAATTTTTGCAGCAGCAAATACACTCCCACGCAGTGTTCAAAACGATTAGTGGTTAAATGCGAAAAACGATAAAAACTAGCCCCGTACTGATTTACCTTTTTTAAACGCTGCATAGCTTTGCTAGCCATGATAGCTTCAATAACAGGTTCAGTGATAGTAGTAGCGCCGTAAATACGATCGATATAATCCATAGAAACGCTGAGACAGCGCTTATATAGTGACGATTTTTAGCATTAAAGTCAACTACTA
>CAZZNZ010000007.1:0-11022 GCA_964655875.1 uncultured Gammaproteobacteria bacterium
TAGTGCCTTGTGTACCTTTTCCAGACCCCTGTGGACCAAACAATAAAATTTTGTACATAATTTAAAAATATTCGTAATCACGCACTTGCAATTGGGCTTGAATTTGTTTGACAGTTTCCAAGGCCACAGACACAACGATTAATAATGATGTGCCGCCAACAATCACACCAGTAGTAGAACTGGACATGACAGCTTGAATAATAACAGGAGCTACTGCAATCACTCCTAAAAATAATGCGCCTGCTAACAACAAATGATTTGAAACAAATTGCAAGTAATCAATTGTGGGCTTACCTGGACGAATGCCTGGGATAAATGACCCTCGTTTTTGCAGATTCTCAGCAATTTGCTCTGGCTTAAACACTACAGCCGTATAAAAATAAGTAAAGATAAATACAAAAATAAAATAAATAGTCGCGTAAATAAATTTATTATCAAATACACCTACTAGCCACTGCCCTACTGTAATAAGACTTGGTATGGTAGTGCCCGCTAAATATTGCCCGACAATCGGCGGTAATAACACCAACGATACCGCAAAAATAATTGGGATAACACCGGCTTGATTAATTCGCATTGGTAAATGCGTTTCACGACCACCAGCTTGACCACGAATTTGCCGAGCACTAGCAATAGGAATGTTACGTTGACCCTCGGTAATATATACAACCCCGAAAACCATGGCTACTGCTAAAACAATATATCCGATCATTGTGGGTAATTGAGATGAATCATATGTTGCTAAGAGCTGTTGTACGGTTTGAGGTAATTGCGCCACAATGTTCGTAAAAATAATCATGGAAATACCATTGCCAATATTTTTCTCAGTAATTAACTCACCCAGCCACATTACAAAAATACTACCGCCAGTAATCAAGCAAATAATTAATAATTTTTGCCAAATCGTAACCGCACTAAGTAAAGTACCTGCACTCTTCTCCAATAACAGTAGTGTCCCGTACCCTTGAATGATTGCCATGGGTACGGCTAAATAACGTGTCCACTGTTGGATTTTACGCTGACCATCGGCTTCTTTTTGCATTTCCTCTAGTTTTGGAAGAATCATACCTAATAACTGAAAAATAATTGATGCTGTAATATATGGACTAACACCTAGCATCACAATTGAAAAATTCTCTAAAGCACCTCCAGAAAACACATTTAAAAATCCTAGGTAAGCATTGCTATTAAAAAAACTACGTAAGCTACCGAGATCTACGCCTGGAATGGGAATATGAGCAGCTAATCGAAAAACGATTAATAACCCTAACACGTAAAACAGTTTATTACGTAATTCTTTATGCTCCCAAACTTTAACTATTGTTTGCCACATGAAATCGCTTTACCTCCTTGTTGCTCAATTTTTGATTTAGCAACTTGAGAAAAAGACTTAGCATAAACTGTGACAGCAACAGTTAAATTACCATTACCGAGTACTTTATAGTCTGGCGCATTAACAGTAGCGCCGATTTGACAGGTATTAAAATCCGACACATTCATCACTCCAGCCTTAGCATAAATACTGGTAAACCCTTTAGCTTTAGGAATGCCTTTAAACGTAGCTTTTAAACCGCGTAATTTTAAACCACCACGACTACCCGTACGAGCACGTTGTCCTTTAATACCTCTAGTAGAATACGTTCCTCGACCGGAAGAATTACCACGACCGACACGACGCTTATGTTTTTTTGGATGACTTTGTAATTGAGATAAGTTAAGCATAGAGGGAATAATTAATTCTGGCGAGCTTGGACCATAGCTTCACGCGTACGTAATTGTTCTAAAGCCTTTAACGTAGCAGTGACATTATTAATTTTATTACGTGACCCACGCATTTTACTAACCACGTTTGGCACACCAGCCGCTTCTAACACAATCCGAATGGCCCCACCAGCAATTAATCCTTCACCACGACGAGCTGGTTTCAGCATAACCCGAGCACTAGCATATTTACTTTCTACTGGATGAGGAATGGTTTCATTCACAATCGGTACCATCATTAACTGTTTACGTGCTTTAATACCGGCTTTACTTACAGCCATAGTAACATCTTTACCTTTAGCCAAGCCTGAACCCACTCGACCTTTCTTATCACCGACTACAACACAGGCACGAAAACGCATCCGTTTACCACCAGCCATCACACGAGTTACACGCGCCAAATCAACTATATATTGTTCAAAATCATCTTTCTTGGGTTGAGGTTTATTCTTGGATCGAGGCATGAGAATTGAAATAAAAATTTAAAATTGTAAACCACCAGCCCTAGCTGCATCAGCCACGGCTTTAACACGACCATGATAACGTCGACCAGAGCGATCAAACACTATCATGGTAATCTTTTTTTCCTGAGCTAATTTAGCAATCGTTTCTCCAACAACTTTAGCACGCTCTAGTTTTTTACCAGTAGCCTTAAGAATTTGATCTGAGGTAGCAACTAACACGCGCCCAGCGACATCGTCAATTAATTGACAACTGATATGTTTTAAGCTACGTGAAACCACTAACCTCGGGCGCTGAGCAGTACCGCTAATTTTAGCGCGAATGCGATTTTTACGTTGTAGTTGACGAGTAATTTTAGAAGTATACATAATAATCAATCATTAATTGGATCCGGCTTGTTTACCTTGTTTACGCATAATCGTTTCATCGCTATACTTAATTCCTTTACCCTTATACGGTTCTGGTTTACGCACTTTGCGAATATCCGCAGCTACCTGACCTAACAATTGCTTATCATGCGAGGTTAGGGTAATTACGTTTTTAGTTTGTTTAACGATAACTGCAGTGGGAATCGGGATACTGACTGGATGAGAAAAACCAGCCTTAATATTTAATTTCTGACCACTAACCTCAAATTGATAACCAACCCCATTAATCTCTAATTGTTTAGTGTATCCATTCGTTACACCTATTAGCATGTTGCGAATTAAGGATCCGAACGTTCCCCATAAAGCCCGCTCCAATTTATCATCAGGATGAACTACTGATACTACTACATCGTTAGCCTCACTAACTACTCTAACTAGCGGATGTAATGGCTGACTTAATTCTCCTTTTGGACCTTTTACCATCACAACGGCATCTTTCACTATGACAGTGACGCCGGCTGGAATAGGAATGGGTTTGTTTGCTTTTCTAGACATACATTAATAAATTTCACAAATTACTTCTCCGCCTAAATTTTGCTTGCGAGCTTTCTTATTCGTCATTAATCCTTGAGAGGTAGATACTACTGCAATACCATAATTATTTAACACATATGGTAAAAATTGTTTACCAGCGTAGATACGTCGACCAGGTTTACTAATCCGTTGTAAAGCGTGAATTGCTGGCTCGCCATTAGCACTATATTTTAATGTTAAACTAAGTATTGGTTTATCAGCTAATATAGTTTTAGCGACATCCTTAATGTAGCCTTCTTCTTGAAAAATCGTCGCTAAATTATGTTTCAATTTCGAATACGGTAACACTATTGTGTTTTTACGCACTGCTTGAGCGTTGCGAATTCTAGTTAACATGTCAGCAATTGGATCGGTCATGGTTGTATAGTTAATTAATTACCAGCTAGCGCGACGGACACCCGGAATAGCGCCCTGATCGGCTAATTCACGGAAGCAAATCCGACACATATTAAAATCGCGTAAATATCCTCGCCGCCGACCACACCGCCAACAGCGGTTTACCTGACGAGTAGAAAACTTTGCTTTACGTTTAGAACGAATAACTTGTGATGTCTTAGCCATAATTATTTCTTCTTGAAGGGCATACCTAATAATTCTAATAACCGGAAACCGAGCTCGCGCTGTCTAGCGGTAGTAGTAATAGCTACTTCTAAGCCATGGATCTGCTCTACCTCATCGGATTGAATCTCTGGAAACACTAAGTGTTCTTTAAAACCAATATTTAAACTACCATAGTTATCAAACGAACTACGCGTAATACCTTGAAAATCACGCACCCGTGGCAACGCTATATTAATCAGCTTATCAATAAAATCATACATCTGATTTCCTCGCAAGGTTACTTTAATCCCCACTACAGTACCTTGGCGTAATTTAAAATTGGAAATCGATTTACGTGCTTTAATTAAAATCGGTTTTTGACCAGTGATACGTTGTATTGTATTCACAGCTGCATCAATGATTCGTTTATCTCCACCAGCTTTCCCTACGCCCACATTAATAGTAACTTTCGTTAATTTTGGTACGGCATTAACGTTAGTGATCTTAAATTCACTTTGTAAAGCTGGAACAACTGTTTTTAAATATTTACCTTTAAGTTGATTCATATAATATCTCTAGATGGCTTCTTTACATTTATTGCATTTGCGTTCCTTTTTTCCATTTTCAAGCAATCGAAAACCTATCCGCGTAATTTTATTACACTTTGAACAAATCAACTGAACGTTGGCTAAAGGTAGCGGAGCGCTAAATTCTAAAATCTGTCCTTTCTCACCCTGTTTTTGCGGTCGCAGATGTTTTTTCTTTTGATGTAAACCTTCTACTACCACTTGGCGATCGGCCGGAAGTACTTGAATCACCTTGCCAGTTTTGCCAGCACTCTTGCCAATCATTATTTTTACGTTGTCGCCTACTTTAATTTTCATAAATTTATAACACTTCTGGGGCTAACGATGCAATCTTATTAAATCCTTTCAACTTAATTTCTCTAGGGATTGGTCCAAAAATACGCGTTGCTTTTGGTTCTTTTGATTTCTTATCAATAATCACACAAGCATTATCATCAAATCGAATATAACTGCCATCTGAGCGTCGTAATTCTTTCTTAGTGCGCACTACCACTGCATGTAATACAGCTCCTTTTTTAATTTGGCTATGAGGTTGAGCTACTTTAACAACTACACCGATAATTTCCCCAATTCTAGCATAGCGCTTCTTGTAGCCACCGTGCACATGAATACAAGAGGCCACTTTGGCACCACTATTATCGGCAACTGTTAACATAGTTCTTAACTGAATCATAGCTTTAATATTCTACTCTCCACTTTTTTAATTTACTTAATGGTCGACACTCCACAAACGTTACTTTATCATTTACTTTATACTGTTGTTTTTCATCATGCACCTGGTAACGTTTACTAACAGTATACCGTTTTTTATACAAACGATGTACTCGTACACGATCAACCTGTACCACAATAGTCTTAGTTTGCTTAGCAGATACTACTACACCTTGAAATGCTCGTTTCATTGCTTTGGTTGTTTTAGTCATTGTTTTTATGTAGAGCTGTTAAAATCTGTGCCACGGTGCGTCGTAGTGTACGGATTTCTCGAACATTCGTCAAGCGCTTAGTTGCCATTTGAAATTCTAATTTTTGCAACTGCTCTTGCGTTTCAAATAATAGCTTCTGTAATTCTGGAACGGATTTTTGTTGTAATTCTTTGTATTTCATACCATCTAAGTCTACATGTCTTTACTTAAAAATTTAGTGCGTACCGGTAATTTATGAGCCGCTAACCGCATAGCTTCTTTAGCTTGCTCTTGGGTAATGCCGGAAATTTCAAATAACACGGTGCCGGGTTTAACTTCGGCAATAAAATGATCTACCGCTCCTTTTCCACCGCCCATTCGAATTTCACCACCTTTTAAGGTAACGGGGTGATCAGGAAATACTCGAATCCAAATCCGTCCACCACGTTGCACAAAGCGAGTCATGGCTCGACGAGAAGCTTCAATTTGACGGGCAGTAATCCAAGCTCCGGTTAAAGCTTTTAAACCAAAATCACCAAAATCGAGACGAGTACGTTGCGTACTATTACCCTTGACCTGGGCGCGATGCCACTTACGGTGTTTGACTTTCTTTGGCATTAACATAGTTATTGTGGTATCATTTTAGGCTTAGCTTTTACAATCGTACGCTTCTTCATGGTCTTTACGGTAGCAGTACTAGTTTTAGGAGCTGGCACTGAATTCGTTTCTCGATTTGATCGACTGTTCGTATTACTGGAACGCATCGATTTTGGTTTTTCTACTGGTTGCTCAAATACTTGGCCTCGATAAATCCATACTTTTACGCCAATAGATCCATAAATAGTGTGTGCAGCTCCACGAGCATAGTCAATATCCGCACGGAAGGTATGTGAGGGACTGGAGCCGTCACTCAAAGTTTCTGTACGAGCAATTTCAACGCCGTTTAACCGACCAGAACAGATAATCTTAGTGCCTTTTGAACCGGCTGAACGAGTAGATTCAATAGCTCGCTTCATTGCTCGACGAAACGGAATACGTTTTTCTAATTGATGAATAATATTCTGCATCACAAGTTCTGCATCCAAATCTGGACGACGCACTTCTTCAATTTCAATATTAATTTTCACTTTTTCTGAACCAAAAAATCGACGTTTTAATTCTTTGCGCAAGCGATCAATTCCTGATCCATTACGGCCAATAATCACACCTGGTTTAGATGTAGCAATAACAATATTGCATTGATCGGTTGCTCGACGAATTTCTACTCGAGATACACCAGCATCTTTCAAATCTGTACGTAACCATTTACGCATCATAACATCCTGCTGTAAATATTTTGGCCACTGTTGTTTGGACACAAACCACTTTGACATGTGCGTTGTAGCAGTGTTCAGACGAAAAATTTTTGGATTAACCTTTTTTCCCATAAAAATTTATTTCTTAGTATCTAACACTAAACTAACATGCGCTGCTCGTTTCCGGATTGGTGTAGCTCGACCCATAGCACGGGGCTGCCAACGCTGTAAAGTAATACCATCATTCACACGAATCGATTTAATATATAGTTGTTTGCGATCTAATTTATAGTTATGCTCCGCTGATGCCAATGCAGACCGTAATAATTTTAACAACGGTTGGGCGGAGCGTTTCGCTAAAAACTGTAATTGTGCTTCAGCTACATCTACCTGTAAACCACGAATTAATGTAGCCACTAAGCGAACTTTTCGGGGAGCGATACGTAATTGATTGAGCTGAGCGCGAACTTCCATAATCTATTATTAAGCAACTTTCTTAGCGGACGCAGCTGCAGCTGCGGCCTGTTCTTGTTCTTTTTGCATCTTACCGCCATGTTTCAAGAATTTACGAGTCGGGGCAAATTCTCCCAACCGATGACCAACCATATTTTCTGTAGCATACACTTTCAAAAAATTCTTACCATTGTGTACTTCAAACCATAACCCCACCATTTCAGGAGTAATCATCGAAGGCCGTGACCAAGTTTTAATTGGTTTAGTGCTTTTGGTAGCCAACGTCTGCTGTACTTTTTTGAGCAGATGAGGGGCAATGAATGGACCTTTTTTAAGACTTCTTCCCATAAAATAATATTACTTCTTGCGACGACGTTGAATAATAAACTGATTAGACGCTAAATGACGACGACGAGTTTTTACCCCTAGGGCTGGCTTACCTTGTGGTGTTTTTGGGTGCTTTAAACCAATCGGTTGATTACCCTCTCCACCACCATGAGGGTGATCCACTGGATTCATTACCTTGCCACGAACTGATGGACGGACACCACGATGACGATTACGACCAGCTTTGCCCCAACGAATATTACGGAAATCTGGATTACTAACTTGACCAATGGTAACCAAGCAATCAACATGGAATTTACGAATTTCACCAGATGGCATTTTAGCTTGTACAAAATCATTTTCTTGTGAAATTACAATCACTCCATTACCCGCCGATCGCGCTACAGTACTGGAAGTACCTGGTTGTAGTTCAACGTTATGCACCATCATACCAGCCGGAACACGACCAATGGGTAAACGATTGCCTATTTTTATTTCTGGATGTTGGCGAGATGATACAATAACAGCATTAACCGCTAACTTATCTGGAGCCACAATGTAGGATTTTTGACCATCGGTATACTGAATTAGAGCTAGCCGTGCGTTACGCATCGGATCATATTCAATAGCTAGTACGGTAGCCGAGACATCAAATCGATCTCGCTTAAAATCTACCATGCGATAACGTTGCTTGGCTCCGCCACCATGATGACGCACCGTAATTTTACCTTGGTTATTTCGCCCTCCAGTTCTTTTACGAATGCGAGTTAATCCTTTTTCAGGATAATGTTTAGTAATATCACTAAAACCATCCCCGCTAGATAAACGTCGGCCTGGAGAAGTAGGTTTGTGTATTTTAATCCCCATAATTAATTTGCAAATACATCGATTGTCTCACTTTTATTTAAATAAATAATAGCTTTCTTTGTGTCTGCCTGTTTACCTGATACACGACCACGTTGTACTGTTTTTCCCATCCGATTCAACACATTTACTTTGCGAGGTGTTTTACCATAAATTAATTTAAACTCTTTAGCAATTTCTTGTTTATTAGCATCAGGTGCTACTTTAAAACAATACGTGCCATTCACCGTAGCTTTTTCAGTAACTAGAGGTTTTAATAATAATCGACGTTGACTTAAAACTGGTTGATTAACTTTAGCCATGGCAACCTTAGCAGATTGATTAACCGATGTAGTAGATTTATTCCGTTTAAATAAAGCCATAATGATTATTTTACTGTAGTTTTACCACAATATGTTTTTTCAATTACCGTTACTGCTGCTTGATCTACCACGACATAGGGATATTTCAATAAATCAACTACATTAATGCTGTTAGCAGCGATAAAATCTGTTTGTTTCAAATTACGAGCAGCACGTAATACATCTGGCTGTGCTTGACCTAACACTAACAAACGACTTTTACCCTTTAGAGGTAACTGCTTCATTAGAGCCTGCATTTGCTTAGTTTTACTAACTTCGGTAGTAAATTTGTCCACCACCACAAATTGTTGGTGAGCAACTTTATCCGATAATACCATGCGTAAAGCTAACTGCTTAGCTTGTTTGTTAATTTTTTGAGAAAAATTACGATTACTACGTGGACCAAATGTAACGCCTCCACCACGCCATTGTGGATTACGAGTGGACCCTTGGCGAGCACGCCCAGTACCTTTCTGCTTCCAGGGCTTTTTACCGCCACCACGCACTTCTGATTTTGTTTTAGTATGAGCGATAGCTACTCGAGCATTAGCTTGCTGAGCCACTACCACTTGATGCACCACTACTGGTTTTACTTTCACGCCAAATACTCCTGGCTGCAATTCTTGTTCGCCAACTTGTTTACCGATAAGATTGTAAACTGGAACTTTAATCATACTATGTATTAAGCGTAAATTGAGACATAAGCACCGCGGGCACCAGGTACTGCACCGCGCAGATAAATTTGATTAGTGTGTTCATCAACCTTTACTACTTTTAGGTTAGCTACGGTAACGCGATCATCTCCCATATGTCCACCCATGCGAGTTCCTTTAAACACACGTTGCGGAGCAGTGGCACCAATCGAACCCGGCATTCGAGCTTGATCTTTATGACCATGGGTTGAAGGATGGCCACGAAAATGATGTCGCTTTACTACTCCTTGAAAACCCTTACCTTTACTAACACCAGTAATTTTTACTCTATCGCCAACAGAAAATTGATTGACTGCTAAACTTTTACCAACGCTATAATCTGTTAAATCTGCTAACCGAAATTCTTGAAATTTTGCAAAAGTGTTATCTACTTTGGCTGTTTTCTTCACATGACCAACTTGGGCTTTGGCAATATTCTTAGCTTTAGCTATACCATAACCTAACTGCACAGCAGTATATCCATCTTGATCAGTAGTTTTAATTTGCGTAACAATACATGGATGAGCTTCCACTACAGTTACCGGAATGCTAAGACCATCTTCGGTGAAGAGTTGGGTCATGGATTGTTTAGTACCGACAATAAATTTGGTCATTATAATATTCATTTCTTTGTGAGTGATATCCGGGTGGATCCGCTCTCAAAGATTAACTAGTTACATTTTTATTTCTACATCTACCCCCGCTGGAAGGTTAAGATGGGATAACTCATCAATAGTTTTAGCAGTTGGTTTATAAATGTCAATTAAACGCTTGTGAATGCGAATTTCGTACTGATCACGAGCATCTTTATGCACAAAGGTAGATCGAAGTAATGTATAACGGTTTTTCTGAGTTGGCAAAGGAATAGGACCTTGTATTCTCGCTCCGGTACGCTGAGCAGTTTCAATAATCGTTTTGCAAGACTGATCAATAATCTTACTATCATACGCTCGGATTTTTACTCGAATCCGTTGCTCTACTTCTTCATCAGAATTGTTAGGTTTTTTCAATGACATTCGTTCAGACTAGTCTTATTTTAGAATCTTAGTTACTACTCCAGCCCCAACAGTATGACCACCTTCACGAATTGAGAAAGTTTGTTTCTCAGCTAAAGCTACTGGGTTACCCAACTTAACAGTAAGTTTTAAGGTGTCTCCTGGCATAGCCATTTCAGTGCCTTGAGCTAAAGTAATCTCTCCAGTTACATCGGTAGTACGCATATAGAATTGTGGTTTATAGCCAGACATAAACGGTTTGTGACGACCACCTTCTTCTTTGGATAAAATGTATACTTCCGTTTCAAATTCAGTATGAGGAGTGATTGTGCCTGGTTTAGCTAACACTTGGCCACGCTCCACTTCATCTTTTTTAGTACCGCGGAGTAAAATACCAGCGTTATCACCAGCTTGACCCTGATTTAAAGTTTTCTTAAACATTTCAATACCCGTAACTGTAGTTTTTATGGTATCACGAATACCTACTAATTCTACTTCATCACCTATTTTAATAATGCCACTTTCAATACGTCCAGTTACTACTGTTCCGCGACCCTCAATTGACATTACATCTTCAATTGCCATTAAAAATGGTTGGTCTAACGGACGAGTAGGCTCAGGAATAAACTCATCTAGAGCTTTTAACACGTCTAGTATGGGTTTAGCAGCGGCTTCATCCTTAGGATTTTCTAATGCTTTTAAGGCCGAGCCACGAATAATTGGAGTTTTATCACCATCAAAGTTATATTTCTTCAATAAATCACGAATTTCTTCTTCTACTAACATTAATAATTCTTCATCTTCTACTTGATCCACTTTGTTCAAAAACACTACGAAAGTA
>CAZZNZ010000008.1:0-10915 GCA_964655875.1 uncultured Gammaproteobacteria bacterium
CGCAATAACTCTTGAAAGGCTGGATTACGTTGATAAATTAAGCTATCAACATAACGTTTAATTGGCCAAAAGCGTTGTATTCTAGGCATAACAATATATTGTGATGGCATCGTTACATCACAAGCAAAGTGCTCTAATTGAATCACCTCATTATTTTCTACCCTTTTTTCAGCCAATACTAATGGTAAATCTGCATTGAAGGCTAATAAATCTTTAAGTGTGAACCAAAACGTGTTGGTGTTAAACCAGGGGATAGCTTGGTAGTTAAAATCTTTAGGGAATTTTATTTGCTCCACAATTTCTAAACGATCATTTACAAAACAAGGCACGCCGCCAGTATCACCAGATTGTTTGAGTGACAACTCCACCGTGCGGCCCATGCCACCTTGTGCATGAAATCCTAGCAATGCAGGATCAATTGTAGCGCCTAAATTATCAATATTAGAGAAAAATAAATATTGCACTTTTGGTAGTGGTTGATGACGGAAAAAATCTTGTAGTAAATAGACAAAATCGCCATGACCACACGGTGCCCAGGATAACTTGCCATCAGTATCTACAAACACATCAATATCTTTGAGATCGGCTACTTTTTTAAAGCGAGGAATTAGTGGTTCTTGCACCACATAATGAAATCGATCGGGTTGTAAGGCAGGATATTTTTTAAACAACTGCTTTAAATGAGCGCGAGTAATTTGATCTGTAATAAAACTATTCATTAATATCACGGTCGGGTGAGCGGATAATTGGTATTGTTCAGTAACAGCTAACAAATTACGAATATTTAACTCTAAATAACTCATTCCATTTACTACGGGGGTTGTTCCTTTAGGCAGGTCGGCTAAAGTTGGGCTAAGATTAGATAATTCAGTGGAGAATTGTACTGCTTCAGCTGCAGTAATTTTTGAACGATCGAAATAACGGGTAGCGGCGCCACCATTTAGCCAAAACACTACTAGTTGATCAGCTTGCAGCAACAGCACGCCTTTTTGAGCTAACTTAACAGTATCAATCTGTTGATAATCTACAATGTCACTAGGTTTAGGGGCGCGCAATTGATTAGCGTTTAGCACAAACGAGGCTTCATTGAGTTGTCCGGTTTGTAGCTCGATATGCAATGCTTTAATATGATTCGGATCAATGCCGCGAGCTTGTAATTGTTGTTGAATGACTTGACGATCGATCTGGTTCATTTAACGTATTGTAACATTGACAAAGCCTCAGTTCAAGCTAGTACTCAATTAGGCTAGAATACAGCTCAACTGGTAGTGATTGCGAACGCATTGGCTTAATAGCCCAGATCTTGCAACATTGTATCAAACCCATAAATCACTTTACCGTTGGTGCGCAAAATGGGTGCAAATTTTTCCGCGGGAAAACGATGATCGGGCCAAATGTAGGTAAATGCTCCGCTGGCCACAGCGGCGGTAGCACCGATGAGAGAATCTTCAATGATGATAGTTTCGTCTGGTGTAACTTTGAGCATTTGCATCGTTTTAAGATAAGGTTCGGGGTGTGGTTTGGGATATTGTATTTCATGTACGGAGGTAATTGTACTAAAATAATCGAACAAACCGTGATGTTGCAAGATACGCTCTACTACCGCTCGAGCAGAATTAGAGGCTACGCCCAATTTAAAATGCGGTTGTAATAATGTCAGTGTCCGTGCAATCTCATCTTTTAATGGCATACCAACTTCAACAATATAGCGCAAGATGCGATCAGTAATGTTATGTTCTGCAGCAGTTAAATCTAAGTCTGTTTTGGTATCGATTTTAACTTGCTCTAGGATAGCGGCCCAAGTAGCGCCAACGTATCCTAGAGGGCTAATTAATTCGGTATCAAACTGTTGATCGCGTAGCCATTGCTGAAAAATTTGATGATAAACGGGCTCGCTATCTACAATCACACCATCGAGATCAAAAATGATGGCTTTGAGATTAGACATGAAATTGTAAATCATCCAAAGTAGTATCAGTAAAATCATCGATACTGTAATCGGCGTCTGCGAAAGTACTATTACCTACTACATCGGTAGTACGAATTGCAATTACTGGCATACCGGCCGCTTTTCCGGCTTGAATGCCGACATCGGAATTTTCAAACACAAGAGCATCAGTTGGAGCAATATTCAATAATTGAGCTGCTTGTAAATAACCCAACGGAGATGGCTTGGGAGTAGTGACATCATTGCCGGTGACCATATATTGAAAATACGGCGCTAGCTCATGGGCTTGTAACACATAATTGGCGTACTCTCGTTCGGAATTTGTTACTACAGCTAGAGGAATACCTCGTTCCGTTAGTAATTCTAAAAAGCTAACAATACCTTCAATTTTATCAGATTCTGTACCAGCCGCTGCTAACGTTAGCTCCACTTTGCGTTCATAAATTTCATCAAATTTAGCTTCGTTAAAAGCTAGCTCATGACCAATATCTTGAAATAGTTTTTTAAAACTGCCTTGATAATGCTTGCTTTTAGCTAACTGATCAAAATCGTAACCATATTCGTTCATAGCTTGGCGAAAAGCGCCGTAATGCAAGCCCTCAGAATCTAATAATGTACCATCTAAATCGAATAACACGGCTTTAAATAGTTTTTGTAGACTTCGAGGCAAAAGAAGATTGGACATAAATAATGCACACTTTACTCAACTTCTAAGAATGGAGGTATTTAGCAATCGTATCAAAAATAGTATGGTTTTGTCTATATAATATCGTTTGAAATCCTGCCTGCTGCGCTGCCGAAATACAAGCGACGGTATCGTCAATTACTAGACAGCGCTCAGGCGTATAGCCTAATTGTTGAGCTGCGGTTAAATAACATTTGGGATTCGGTTTTATTTGTTGAACATCTTCCTGACCCACGATTACACTAAAATAATCCGCTAACCGATGTGTTTGTAAAAATTCGGAAATCAAGTGGTGTGAACTGCTGGAAGCAATAGCGCATTGAATGCCTTGTTGCTGTAGTTGCCGCAAGTAAGAAGATACCGCTGAATTTAGTTGTTGTGTAGTGGGTAGATATAACACACCCCAAAAATCAAAAATTATCGCTCTGATTGTTTTAGCCATGTGAACAGTGCTTTAAGTTGAGTTAGATTTTGAGCTACAATGACGCCGGTTAATACTAGTTGTAAACCAAGAGGAATAGATATGGTTGTGGGTTGCATAAACAACAGTAATTGCAGGAGTACGGAAAGTACCATAGACCAAAGCTCTAATAATTTTTTCCAGCGTTCGGCTACAAAATGTTGCGTGGCTACAAGCACTACTATAATGATAGTACAAAATAAAGTAGTGGGTAACAATAGTTCTGGCATGATAGTGTTGGGGTAAATGACAGTGAGAAAATGATACCAATAGAGAGCTAGTAAAAAAAATATCATCACCGACTGCGGTATTGTATGATGAGTGTTGTGTTGTTTGTTCCGTCGCAGCCAAAGACCTAATTGTAATAGCATTCCGGCTACTAGCCATATCAGTAGCTTGAGCAGCTCGATGGTAAGAAGAGGCGGTAAGGCGGCGTCCATTAGCTAAGTATAGGTTATCACGTAATAAAAATCCAAGAAGATTGGCAAAATAACTTTACTAGCACTTGGATTTTATTATCTAACTGCTATACTTACTCCCTATGATTATCCACGAAACTATACAAAAACTTGATGCAAGCAATATGCTTGGATCGATAGATATGTTAGCTAAACAAATCGAGCATGCTTGGGAAGCCGCTGGTACTATTACTATTCCGGATGACTATAAAAATGTCAATAAAATTGTGGTGTTTGGTATGGGTGGATCAGCTTTAGCTAGTGATATTGTGCAGCATCTATTTGCTAATCAGCTCACTATACCGCTACTTACCGAACGAGATTACCATATTCCTGCCTATGTTGATGATAAGACGTTGGTCGTATTATCTAGCTATTCTGGAACTACCGAAGAAACGTTAACTGTAACCAAAGACATTTTATTCCGTACTAAAAAGATCGTAGTTATAACTACAGGTGGTGGTTTAAAAGATTTTCATGAGCATCATCAGCTACCTGCCTATATTATTGAGCCAACCTATAATCCGTGTAATCAACCACGTATTGCCGTGGGGTATGCAGTAGTTGGGTTAATGCGGCTATTTTCCAGCATTGGTTTACTACAGATTACTACTGCAGAAATTAATGATGTAATACATTATTTAGACGGTAACCGTGAATTATTGCGTGATTTATCTAGTGAAACTGCGCAACAGATTTATGGTCATATACCTATGTACGTGGGCAGTGAATTTTTATTAGGAAACTTACATGCTTTATCTAATCAAACCAACGAGAATGGGAAAAATTTTGGAGCTTACTTTTCTATTCCCGAATTAAATCATCATTTAATGGAGGGGTTAGGCAACCCTTCTACTGGAGTACCCGCTCTACATTTTGTGTTAATTGAATCGAATTTTTATCATGCTAGGGTGCTAAAACGATTTCAAGTAATGAAGCAAATTTTAGACAAACAACACTTATCTTATGGTACATTTATTGCCACGGCGCCAACTCAACTACAACAATCTTTCGAAGTATTGCAATGGGGGAGTTATGTTAGTTTCTATTTAGCTATGCTCAATCACATTGATCCCTCACCTATTCCGTGGGTAGATTATTTCAAACATGCTCTCAAAGCTTAAGGTGCGGTGGAAACAGATATGCATTGCTCTAGGCGTAGCTGTGGTGACGCTGATTTTACAGTGGTCGGCCGATTTGCCAGACCCAGATTCATTTTATCACGCACGCATGTTAACCTTAATAGCTGATCAGGGCCTACTTTATCAATTTCCATGGTTGCAACAAACTAGTTTGAATGAGCAGTTTACGGACCATCATTTACTGTATCATCTATTAGCACTGCCGTGGTTACATTGGACGGGGCCAGTGATGGCGTTAAAGATTACCCAGGTTTGGCTAGTAACTGCACTGACACTAGTATTATTAGGCACTGCACAATATTTAGTGCAGCGCTGGCATAGTAGCATGATTATTGCGGTAACAGTGTTGTTTACTGTGGCGCCGTTTTTGGTGCGGCTTAATTTATTAAAGGCCTCAGCTCTCGCGTTACTATTATTTTTTAGTATTTTGTTTTTGCTATTCAAGCAGCGGTTTGCTTGGGCAATGTTAGTGAGCGCGGTATATGTATATGCTCACGGTGGGTTTATTCTTAGCGTTGTATCAGCAGTCTGTATTTGGTTAGGCGATACCATAGCTCGAAGTATTGCTACTAAACGATTATATTTTGGTGATCCCCGACCTATTTTTACTACTAGTACGGGAGTAGCTTTAGGTTTAGTGTGTAATCCGTATTTTCCTAACAATTTTAATTTTTATTGGCAGCAGTTGATTCAAATTGGGTTAGTAAATTATCACGGGGTAATTCAGGTAGGTGCTGAATGGTATCCGTTTGATCAGGCAGAATTTGTAGGATTAGTGAGCGTGTTATTAATTGGAGTAGTAGGTGCATTCATTGTATTCGCATTGCAATACAAAACTTATTTACGAGATTATCGAGCAATGAGCTTGGTAATTTTGTCCATAGTATTGTGTATGGCTACTCTACGTTCACGACGCTACATAGAATATTTTGTACCTGTAGTGTGGTTATGGTGCAGTTATTTACTGTTGCCACAAGTTTGGGACGGCGAGTGGCGTAAAAAAATTCAGTGGTTACGGCATGAGTTTGGCCGAGCCGCCTGGCCGTTTCTAGGATATTTGATTTTTGCCAGTATCTTCAATGCTGGTAAATCGATAGCGATTACCTACCATACATTACATGACAATGTCGATCCAATGATCACCTTTCAGGCTGCTAGTACTTGGTTGGAGCAGCATAGTCAGGAAGGAGACATTGTATTTCATACCAATTGGGATGACTGGCCAATCTTGTTTTATCATAATACTAAGAATTATTATTTAGTGGGGCTAGATCCTACTTTTATGTATCTTCGTAATCCCAGTCAATATCAGTTATGGCGCGATCTCAGTAGCGGTGAAATGAACGTGCATGTGGCGAGTGTGATACAGCAATCATTTCATGCACGTTACGTATTTGTTGATACTACTAACCAAACTACTAAACGTTTTGCGGCTTACATTGGACGAGATTCACGAGCCAAATTAGTTTTTAGTGATGACACTAGCGAAGTGTATGAATTATTTTAAGCAATACTGGTCAAAGGGAGCTATGGTGTTGTTAGCGGCGGCTATTTTTAGTTTATTTTGGTACAATCAGCAGTCTAATCAACTTGCGGATCCGGATGGATTTTATCATATGAAAATAGCGCAATTAATCGTTCAGCAAGGCATCGTTCAAGAGTTTTGGTGGTTACCGTATACTACTTTAAGCCAACATTATATCGACCAGCATTTTTTGTTTCATGTGCTGATGATTCCATTTGTGCAGTGGTGGCCCGATGCGTTTGTTGGGGTAAAATTATTGACTGCATTATTAGGCACGATTGCAATTGTAGGCTTAGCACAACTGATGCGAATATTAAAATTGCGGTGGTGGTGGCTAGTTACTATTGTGTTAGCTTTAACGATTACCTTTACTTTTCGAATGAACTTAATTAAAGCTACGCCGCTATCTTTGTTATTGCTATATAGTATTATTTGGGGATTGGCGAGGCGTCGTTATTGGTGGTTAATGGGACTAAACTTTATCTATGTTTGGACTTATGGCGGCTTTGCATTTTCGTTAATAATTACCATGATTTGGATCATCAGTGAGTTGTTAGCTAGCCATGCTCGAGTAACTGTAATATTGCAAGCTAAATTATTAGGAGTCGTGTTCTTAGGGCTAGTATTAGGAGTGGTAGTGAATCCGTATTTTCCAACTAATTTGCAATTTTATTGGGATCAGTTAATTCAAATTGGAGTGATTAACTACCAAGATAAAATTAGTGTTGGAGCCGAGTGGTATCCATATGAGCCGAGTGCTCTATGGATTAGCTCTTTATTATTATCATTGTTGGTACTAGCTGGTGGTTTAAGTATTGTATTACAACGTAGAAGATTAACACAGCTAGATTGGTTTGGACTAGGAATAACATTCATCGGTTGTATCTTAACGTTTAAATCACGCCGTTATGTAGAGTATTTTGGACCGTTAGTGGGTTTATCGGCAGGTGTTTGGTTAAATCATTTAGAAATTAAACCTCAGCAAATTCAGCAGTGGTTAGCGGGCCGAATAACGTCAGTGTTAGGCGGTACGATGTTAGTGGCTTTATTGGTGATGCAACTCATTCCTATTATTAGCCGTGATATTGCCCAAAATAAAGCCGATGTGCGTAGCGGTATCCCAGTGCATAAATATCAGGCGGCGAGTAGTTGGTTAGCTAGTAATGGTAAGCCACATACTAAGGTGTTACATAGTGATTGGGATGATTTTCCATCGTTATTTTACTATGATAGCAATCATGCTTATATGGCAGGGCTAGACCCTACTTTTATGTACCGCTATAATCAGGATTTATATTGGATGTGGGTGAATATTACTACCGGTAATTATAAGGGCGATATTGATAGTGCCTTAACTATGCTAGATGTAGCTTATATTATCATTGAGCATGATCATAAATCCATGTATCATTTGATTCAACGTAGTAGTTTGGTAAAGAAAGTGTATCATGATGATGAAGCGGATATTTTTGCGGTTCGATTCTAACAAAAAACCCGCCTGGTGGCGGGTTTTTTGAAGAGCCGATCGATTAACCGGCCTGAGTGAACTCGAGTAAGTTGTTGATAACGTATACAGAGATACCCCAAGCAGATAATATGACTAATAAACCAATAATGGCAGCAATTAGTAATTTTTTGGCACCTTCTACTTTTTCTTCATTACCACCGGCAGTTAACCATTTGAAACCACCAATTAAGATCATAATTACAGCAATCAAGGCTAAGATTGCTAATATCCAGTTGATGATACTAATCGTTAATTCTTCCGGACTAGCATTACCGAGAATTAATTCATTTTCGATTACGTCTCCACCTAAATCAGAAACAGTGGGAGTAGATGAAGCAGCTTGTACAGCGGAAGTGCCAACGGCAACTACTACCGCACCGGTAACTAAGAAGATACCAAGATACTTATTTAAGTGTGTTTTGAGTTTATACATAAATAAACTTTAGGTTGTTTAATTATTTAGTTACTTACAGTATACAAATAACTCCGGGTATTGTCAACTAGAGAGGTTTGTGCTATACTTTTTCTATGCCTATTAAACCTTCCGCTTTTAAAGCTCTACGCCAAAGTCGTAAGCGTACTATACGGAATCACGCCCGTAAACGCGTGGTAAAACAATTAGTCAAACAAAGTGTTCGCTCAATTCAAGCAGCCGAAGCCAATGCTCTAAAAAAAGTGCAAGCGGCGGCTAAAGCTATTGATAAGGCTGTGCAGAAAGGCACTTTGCATGCTAATACGGGAGCTCGCAAAAAATCGCGCTTAATGAAACAATTACGCGCAGCCATGACTAAGTCAGTTGTAAAATAAATTGATCAAATAATAGTTCTGGTGTTACAGTACTGGTTTTAAACTGTACATCTAAGTGCACTACTGCTTGGTGTAACTTGAGTAGGTGAGCTAAACTAAAGCCCTGGGCATGTTGTTGTGCTTTTTTAAGCACATAAGGATGTAGTTGATCTAATTTTGCGCTCGGCTCTTTCACTTGAATTAAAATAGTTAATTGGCGAGCTAGCATGGTTAAGATATAAAACGGATTAGCTCCACTAGCCAACTGCTCATGCAATAACTGTAGTGCTCGTTTTGAATTGCGCTCGGCTAACGCATCACTGAGATGAAAAATATTGTTATCTAATGGTGACGGCACGAATTGTTGTACTACCTCTGCACTAACTGTAGTAGTGAAGTGACTTAGTTGATCAATGGTATGCGCCATACTCCAGAGATCACTACCATAGCTTGCTACTAAACTGGTAACTGCATTAGGTTGAACAGAGACATGATAATTGGTGAATCGTTGTTGAATCCATTGTGTTAATGACGTAGATTTAAGTAATGAGTATTCTTCTGTTCTATTAGCTGCTTGTAAAGTAGTTTTTAAATCTGATTTAGCTTTAGGTAGCTGCTCAGCTGTGGTAATAATGATACTATCATGGTTACTCTGAGTGACTGCCTCTATCCACACAGGGATTACTTTACTCGGTAGTTCAAAAATATCACGATAAATGATGCAACGTCGTTGACTGAATAAACCTTGAGTAAGTAAGCTTGTACGAATTTGTTCAATAGTTACCTGGTTTGCCAAAAAGCTTTCTACTTGATGACCCGATGGATCATATTTTTTTCGAAAACCAGATCGTAACGTTATTAGTCGTTCATGGATGCGAAAACTATCGGCGCCGTATAAAAAAATTAACATAATGATAACGGAATCATATCATTCCAATTCTTGCCCATTTTGGCATCTACCTTTAAAGGGACCATTAAATTTGGATAGGCGTGTTCCATGGCGTTTTTCAGATACTTAGTGACAGTTACAACTTCAGCACTCGGTATTTCAAATACAAGTTCATCATGTACTTGCAATAACATTGTAGCGGATAGATTTTTTTTGATCATCACGTTTGCTACTGCTAACATTGCTAATTTCATTACATCGGCGGCTGTACCTTGCACAGGCATATTAATGGCAGCACGTTCGGCGCCAGCTCGTACTAACGCCATACCAGAATGAATTTCTGGTAAATAACGTTTGCGTCCTAGTAAAGTTTCTACGTAGCCTTGTTTTTTAGCTCGTTGTTTGGTGGTTTCAATATAATTTTTAATGGCTGGATGTAGTTTAAAATAGCGGTCTAAATAATCTTTAGCTTCATTATAAGAGATATGAGCATCGCGCATTAAACCATGTGTGCCCATGCCATAGAGAATGCCAAAATTGACGGACTTAGCCGCACGGCGTAACTCTTTAGTTACCTCAGTAGTTGATAGATTATTCAAGGCAGCAGCTGTTTCTACATGAATATCAGCACCATGGTTAAATGCCCGAATGAACACATCGTCTTGAGCAATATGGGCAATTAACCGTAATTCAATCTGAGAGTAATCTAACGACACTAAGTGATAATTTTGTTTAGCTGTAAAAGCTCGGCGAATTTGACGGCCTAGTTCTGTGCGAATTGGAATGTTTTGTAAGTTTGGATTGATCGAGGATAATCGACCAGTGGCGGCAATCGTTTGATTATATGTAGTGTGAATGCGCTTAGTGACGGGATTTAATAGTCCCGGTAACGTATCCACATAGGTGGAAGTTAATTTAGTAATTTCTCGATACTCACTAATTAAAGGAATAATGGGGTGTAAATCTATCATTTTTTCGAGTTCGGCCGCGGCTGTAGAGATGCCAGTTTTTGTTTTAGCCAATCCTTTAGTATCAATGTGTAGATCTTCAAACAATACAGTTTTTAGTTGTTTAGGCGATACAATATTAAATGCTTTACCAGCAAGACCATGAATTTTTTTAGCTAGTTTTTTTATTTGACTATGAAGTTGTTTACTGAGATCGGCTAAATATGCTATATCTAAAGTAATACCGGCATCTTCCATATTAGCTAAAATAGGAACTAAGCTTACTTCTAAGTTGAATACTGACTGCAATTGAGCTGTGATAATGAGGGGTTGAGAGAATTGATACAATTGCCAAGTGTAATCTGCATCCTCGGCTGCATAGTAGGTTAATTTATCTAGAGGTACGTTAGTGATAGGGATAGTAGTTTTGCCATCTGTGACGAGTTCATCATAGCTCATCATTTGATGAGCTAATTCGGTAAATGTTAATGTATCCAAACCATAACTTCGACTACCTGGACGCAATAAATATGCAGCTAGCATTGTATCGTAGGCTATGCCCTGTACA
>CAZZNZ010000009.1:0-10462 GCA_964655875.1 uncultured Gammaproteobacteria bacterium
CTTCACCATACTCTCGTAATAGATGAGTTAATTCTGTTACATTAAGCGTATTCAGTAGTTCAGCAGCTGTTACCGATTGGCGTGTATCCATCCGCATATCCAATGGATCATCAGGTAACCGGAAAGAAAAACCTCTTCCTTCTTGCTTTAACTGCCGCAAAGACACACCTAAATCCAACAACACTGCATCAGCCGTTTGCACATACAACAACGTATTACGAAAGTTATCATGCTTAACAATGAGCTGGCTGGTAGAATATTCTTGCCCTAACGTAGCTTGAATATAGTCTATCGCCATTTGATCTTGATCAAATCCAACTAACGTCCCACCCGGCTGAATCTTTTGCAAGATAACGCACGCGTGTCCCCCGCCACCGAGCGTACCGTCAATCACGGTCATACCTGATGTTAGGTTTAACCCACTAATCACTTCGGATAGTAAAACTGGTATGTGGTAAGTGGAGTTGAACATAGGATTTTGAAGATCAACCTGGTGAGATGAACGAGCATGATCATCCCACAAGGTCGAGCTTAAATTTCTCCTAAAGCCTCTGCAATATCATCGCTATCTTTCTCAAAACTAATCTTGTACTTATTCCACACCGCTTCATCCCAAATTTCTAAACGATTGAACAATCCAGCAATCACCACTTTTTTATCTAAGTTAGCAAATCCACGCAAATATTCCGGAACAATAATGCGACCTTGCTTATCCAACTCACAATCCATAGCACCAGCCAGCATTAGTCGTGCGAACGCTCGAGTATTCGCCTTAGCAATGGGCAAATTTGCCAAACGATCCGCTAATTTTTTCCACTCTTCTAGAGTATACACAAATAAACAATGGTCTAATCCTCGGGTTACCACTGCTCCCGGTTTTAATGTTTCACGAAACTTTACCGGTATTGCTAAACGATTTTTTTCATCAATAGTGTGATTATACTCGCCGATAAACATATTTTTCTAATATTAGATTATTTTATGGTAGAGACAATCCAACAACTACGGCTCCATTCTATCAGTTGTCCACAATTTTTCTGACTTATCCCCACATTTATCCACTTCCTTACTCTTTTTAGGGATTATACACCACTTTTTTAACCCTGTAAACCACCTGATTAGAACATAAAACAATAGAGATGTGTTATGTTCACATCTCTATTGTTAAACGATCTGATGAGATAAATTATTTTTTTGCTATCGGAAAATGTAAGGTGAATATACTACCTTTGCCCAGAGTTGATGTAAAATTGATTGTGCCTCCATGTTTTTCTATAATATTATGAACAATGTATAATCCTAACCCTGAACCAGTGGGTTCTAAGTTACTAGCCTCTTTACCACGATAAAATTTTACAAAAATTTTGGCTTGAGTTTCTGCAGACATACCAATGCCCGTATCGTGAATTGCTAAAATTACTTTATTTTTACTGGCTTTTAAAGTAATAGTAACTTTCATATCAGCTCGTGAATACTTAATAGCATTCTCAACCAAATTCTGGACAGCTAACTTCACTTTTTTGGAATCCACTGCTACTAATGGTAAACGAGCTGAGGCAGTGTATTGTAGCTTTACATTTTTACGTTGAGCAATAATTTGACAACTATCTACTGCGGCTTGAACAATTTCTGTTAATGATTTTGGAATAAATTGATACATGAATTCCCCTGATTCAATCTCGGAAATATCGAGCAAATTATTAACAATTTCAATCGCCTCGTCATTGCGAGTAGAACCTTTCTGAAGCAAATCATTTTGTTTATCATTTAATGGCCCTCCGTCTTCATCGAGAAGTAATTTGAACAACCATTTTAAAGTGGATAACGGCGTACGTAATTGATGCGCCGCTACCGAAATAAAATCGGATTTCATTTCATCTAAATCGCGTTCACTAGTCATATCATGCATGACTACCAATGAACCGAACAGTCGCTGATTGACATCACGTAATGGTAATACTGTTGTTTGCATCACTATTCGCCCACGTGGCTGTGAGATAATCATTTCTTGAATCTGAACCTTGCGCTTCGTAGTAGCTTGATTAATATATTGAATGAACGGATGTAGTTCGCGTTCAAAATAATGTAGTTGTAATAAGCCACGGAAGGATTTTTTATTATTAAATAAAATTTTGTTGGCATAAGGATTCATTAATACTACTTCTCCTTTAGGATCGAACAAAATAATACCGTCAATCAAGCTGTTAATTAATGAGATCATCTTATCGCGTTCCAATAACACCTCCTGCTCCCGTGTACGAATAACCTTATGAATAAATGCCGAAAAAAGAGCAGTAAAAATGAAAATGGATACTACAGTAGAAGTATTATGCAACGTAACATTAAAATTTTGATAAAATCTTGGGTCAAAACCATAACGCCAAATATGCGGAATGATATTTTGATACTCTAAACTAACCACAGCGATATATAGCGCTATGGTAAATAAAGTGAATAAAATGATTTCGAATTCTGTTAATAATACAATGGCCATAAAAATACTAACAAAATAAAACAAGAATGATAAGCTCTCTATTCCACCCGTAGCATATAACATGACTGTAATTAATAATTGATCTAAAATAATCTGCAAAATACTAACAATATGTAGGCTTACATCGGATAATTTTTTCGGATTACGTCGTAAATAAAAATAAAATGCACTGTTATATGCATAAGAAACAAAGATTAATAAAAACACTTGATAATTAAACTGAGCTACCCCAATTACCTTCTGAATTAGCCCCAACACTACAATACCAGCATGCATCAACCACCGACTGGTAATCATGTCTTGTAGAATTTTAATTCGCTGTAATTTATGATTATCAACTATCATAACGTAATCTTAGGCGGAGCTGAATAATGTGGTTTAAGATAAGTAACGTTAGTAGTGTTACCTACTTCGGCTAACGGAATCTTCTGACTAAACGCTAAAGCATTAACGATAGTTACAACAACACGCAATATAGTAAATGCATGAGCTCGATTCACTATCACAAGTTCGTCAATAGGTTGTTGTTGTACTACATCATCAATTAACTTCAGAATCTGGTCCGCTCGCGGCTGTGGCCCACGATACTCTTTAGCATCATAACGCAACACAAACTCATGAACTGAAGATGGGTCGCAATACAAACGGTGAGTCATAGTAATGCATAAGGTGTCCAACCACCACTCACTTCAAGATTAGCGCCTGAAATAGATTGAGCGGCTGGACTAATTAAAAATTGCACTGCTGCTATAATAGCATTAAATGATACCGTTTGCCTACTAGCTGATTGGGGCTTAACCACACTGGAAGACAAAATACCGGGCGCAATACTGTTTACCTTAATCGCGGGTGCTAAAACACTGGCCCAAGATTTAGTTAAGGTGATTACACCGCTTTTTGCAATATAGTACGGAACCGTAAATTTCCGTGCTAGAGCATACTCTGCCGAAGCACAGCTAAAATTAATAATCCGGCTATATCGCCCTCGCCGTAACAACGGGATGGCTGCTTTAGTACATAATTCAACGGTATAGAGATTAGATCGAATGACTTCTTCCCAATCTTGTAAATTAAGCCTGGGTAATGGCTGATACGATCCAAAATCCCCTACTGTATTAATTAACACATCCAGTTTCTTATAGCGTTGCTGAATCCGTTTGAACATAGCCTGAACAGCAATGGGTTGTGTTAGATCGGCCTGAACAACATCTTTCAGCTGAAAATGGACAGCTGGTCGCTTGGAACGATAATGGCTAATTACAGTATAGTTTTTTTTTGCCAACGCTAACGCGATAGCTCGGCCTAAACCACTAGCACTGCCTGTAACAAGCACAACTGGCATAGTTTAATTTGCCCAATAATCAATCATTGGCACACTATTATTCGAATCAGAAATAGAATATCCGCGTAATAAAGCGTCTGATTGCCCATCGGTATTTACCACTTTTACCTCATAATAACCAGGACTCATTTTTCCAAACGGAATCACTACACTTAATTCTTTATTAGAATTTACAAATACTTGCGTAGCGGAAAAAGTACCGAAATACACTTTGGCACCATGGCGAAAATTACTACCAAAAATTTGTAACGCTTTAGTATCGGTAGTTTTACTAGCAACTTTATTACTAGTTGGCCTTACCGACATAATTGTAGGAGCAGGATCTGCAAAGGGAGCTACACCACTAATATCAATCATCCGAATTTGATCATTACGATTATCTGCTACGAGTAATTTCTTCTTTTCTACAATGATTCCCATTGGACCATTAAACTCGGCTAACTTAGCTTTGCCATTCTTCCAGCCAACATTACCAGACCCAGCCACTAATTTCGTTACTCCTAAACTCAAATCAATCAATCGTATGCGTTGACTACCAGCTTCTGTAATATATAGTTTTTTACCACGTGCCACTATGGTATCGGGATATGAAAAACGAGCTGAGGTTAACACGCCATCGGAATACCCCACTAAACCATTGCCAGCCAAGGTGATTACTTCTTTACTCGCAATATCTACTTGTCGAATTACGTGATTATCGCGATCGGTAACATATAACACAGTGCCTGCTTTATTAGCCGTTATAGACCAAGGAGTATGAAACCGAGCTGCCTCGCCCGCCCCGTTCACTAAACCGGCCTGCTGTGGCATGCCAACTAGTAACTCTGTTACGCCTGTAATAACATTTACCTTTCGAATCACATTATTCCCAGCATCAGCTACAAATAAATACTGCTCGTCGGCGGATAATACCAAGCCAGTCGGCTGATTAAAATAAGCACAACCACCAACTTTAGCGCTAAATTCATCCAAACACGCCTTACCCTCGGCATAACCATTATTTTTTGAGCCATTGCCATTAATATCACCCGCTCCAGTAAGATAAGATACCGTGTTAGTGGTCAAATCCACTTTACGAATGCGATGATTCCAACGATCAGAGACGTACAATAATGTTCCTGCTTGATTGATTGCTAGGGCTGTTGGAGATGAAAAACGAGCTTTAGTTCCAACAGCTTCATTGTAGTTATCTACACTGTTGCCAGCCACTAGTTGCAATTCTTTAGTTTTACGATGAATACGTTTAATTTTGTTATTTTCAATAAAATAGATCCAAGAAGCACGTCGCACCATAGAAACAGGCCGACCCAGTAATTTCCGATCATTATCATTTTGAAAACGTTCATAACCAGCATAAATTTCACTATCATTCGCATCGATTACTGCAAACCGATGAATAGTGCCGATTCCTGAATTAGCAACATAGATGTGTCCAGCTGAATAAATTAAACCAGCTGGAAAATTTAGCGAAATCATGTTTTTATCTGAGGCAAATAACGCCACCGTACAAGTAGATAAATCAATCGTTCGCACTAAATCACTAAAACCATTACCATCACTGACATATAAGGTATGATTGCCGTCACTGGTAACGCCCCATATATTATTAAATGTTGCCGTAGCACAACTGCCATTACTCGATCCAGCTACGCCTGTACCGGCTACCACACTAGTGTTTCCAGTACTAAGATTTACCTGCACAACCTGATGACTGCCGCTATTTGCAATGTAGACTATGTCACCAAGAATAGTAAATTTTTTAGGATTATTTAATCCGCTCACAATGGTAGTTATTGTACCGCCTGTTTTAGAAACTTTTTTCAGCTCATGATTCCCAGTATCTAAAAATAAAACATCGTTACCGTATATCCCTACTGCTTCAGGTTTTTTTAAATTGTTTGCTAATACTGTAGCAACGCCATTTTGAATTTTTTGAATAGCATTGTTATCTGTGTCCGCCACATAAATGATGCCACTATTGTCAACGGCTATGCCTTGCGGATAAGCTAGTTCATCACTACCATTACCATAAGAACCTTTACCAAAAACTGTAGAAGCTGCTCCAGCAGTATTAATTTTACGAATAACATTGTTGTAGGTATCTGCTATATAAAAATTACCGCTAGCATCTCTGGTGATATCCGTTGGAAAATCTAAATACATGTTTTGTCGAGCTTCATTATCACCCCAATAGATTTGACTAACCCAGGTAGTAGTATCACCGTAGGCGGCCGCAACGCTAAATGGCAAGACGGCTAAAATCAAGCCGACTGCTAATTGATATGGCCTAAAACGCAATAGATATCTTTCCATAAAATATTATGGTTATTTTTAATAATTGATATTCTGATTGTACAATATCCTTTATAGAGATTCAAGGACAAGTGTTACGACTATAAAGCTGAGTACTCCCCCACTGGGGTTTAGCGCAACGATAATAATGCTGCCGAATATACCGATCAATCGGCTGTATGGCTTGATAATGATATTTTTCCACTACAGCGTAGTTCAGAAAAACATACTCGGGCTGAACCTGTTGCAATGTTTTTACTGTCTCAGCCTGACAAGCTGCATTACATAACACCATGTTATGTGCTGCTGTAAACGGATTGGGTTGTTTTAACTCAAAATAGACACTGGGTAAAAACGGCCCAGCATAAATACCCTTAGCCTGTTGCCCTAATTCCCAAAATATCTTCCAACTTTGAATAGGCTGACGCATAATATCTAGTTGAAAAATATTATTACCCGTTGCCAGATTAAAAACACAAAATACCAAGGCCGTCACACCTATGATAGTGTTTGGTAACACTACACCATAAATGACGTAATGTTTATTATGGCTTAATTGATCTAGCCATAAAATCACGATTAACAGAGCTGGAAAGCTATTAATCAATAAATGACTAACGTCAATTAAATAACCAGAACTAAGCCATAACCCTGCTTGCCAAAAAAGTAATGGATAGCCAAATTTAATTGAGTGACACAATACTACATATCCTAAAATTACTAAGAAGATGCATTGTATGGCTAATACTGACCAAACAATAATAGTATGGTTTAAATAGTTGGATGCCATAGGTAGCGCAAACCAACTATACCACAGCTGTTTGAGCGGCCATGGCCATAACAATACCCCTAAACTCATTACCGCGCTACAGAAAAAAATTAAACTAGCTAGATATTTTTTATAAGCCAGCACTGTAATTAAGCACAATACTAAAACGATCAAGCCTTTAGTTTGCAAATACCAAATCACTAGGCTAGTACATACGCCTGCGATGCCGTACCAAACCAAACGATGAGACTGAATAGCCTGTAATAAAACTATCAATGTAATTGCTGCTACTAAACTACTATAGGTATTGTGATTCATTAATGGATAAAATCGAGCAATTATCATCCAACTAGCAGCTGTTAAATAGGTTAGGTAACGATTGTGAGTGCTATGATGAACAAAACACGCCAAAACAACACTAGCACAACCCAACATAATGAGTGACGCGCATTTAGCCACTAAATAACTTGGTCCGCTGAACAATAACCATGACCAATAAACTGTATAAGCGGAACCTGGCGCTGTAAAATCCGCAAAATCGAGATACATGGTTTTTCCATGCCAAAGTTGCCAAGCAGCATTAAGTACTACCCCTTCATCACCATTTAAAGTATGGTCGGAGTACACCAAAATAGCTATGATTGTTAAACTCATCGCAATCACACAGCTATGCCACCAACGCCAACACATGGTTTATTGTTCACCCCCTGGAGCGTAATCTACCGTTGTAGCAGTCTTCCAGCCATTAATAGTAAAATAAGTATTACTGATATGATCAATTTCCTTTTGACTATCCGTGCCTAATGTAACCACGAATACTGCTCCCGCCTCATGCTCTGGATTGCCCACAGCTGCTGCGTAAGCTAATTGATTACCATTGGGAGAAAATTTTACATCACCTATTTGCTGATACTGTTCTGGCACCATGATTTGATGAATTGCTCCATCGCCACTAAGGCTTAACAAATCAATAGTTAATTGCTGATCACTATCATTTACATACGCCGTCCACTGCTCGTCCGGTGAAATATCACTAATAAAACCACTCACATGATTATCTTGGCTATCACCAATGATATTCGTCAACTCTTTAGTAATTATGTCTAACTTATAAAGGCGACGTGGTCCTCCGTATAAAATATACCCTCCTAACCCCTTTAACTCCACTCCTAAATAAACTGCCGTATCTGTTTGTTTAAAATTACTCACGGTAATCTCCCCCTCATTATCATTAGCCATGATATCACCAACAGACTCGCCATTTAATAATACTGTCCAAATTCGATTACTTGAGTTGGGTATAACTTGTACCTCAGCTGGCGTCATTGATACTGCGTCACTCTGGTTCATATTGAGCTGCTTTGTATTGTTTACTATCGACGTTGACTGTGACTGACAGCCTAAGCCTAAGATCGCTAAACTACTCAAAATGAATCCTATTTTTTTGTACATGTTTATATCATAACACACTTTACAGATCACAAAAAACTCGCTATATTATTTTAGCTTTGGGGCGTAGCCAAGCGGTAAGGCAACGGATTCTGGCTCCGTTATGCGTAGGTTCGAATCCTACCGCCCCAGCAGAAAAGATGTGTTCGAAAATTTTCAAACTCAACGTCCGCGCGAGCGGGCGTTTTGAGTAATATTTTCTAGGGTTTTTTAAATTCTAATTCCACCTTCCGCTCTCGCAATTGGGCGTTCGAGCCGACCGTTTTGAGGAAATTTCGGAGTTCCTCGAAATTTCCTTGCAAAGCGACAGCGTCTCCTCAACACTTTTGATTTGATTTTTCAGATTTTGAACGAAAAACTCGTTAGAGTGAAAACTGCTCGCTTGTTCCTTTTCGAGTTCAGTGAGCATGAATTCTTTCCACTCTGTATACTATCCAACACTGCCAAATGATTGAGCAGATGTATGAGCGACTTAGTGATGTTGAGGATTTAAACAAATTCAATCAGCTGACTTTGACATTGTGATTGCGACTGGACAGTTATTCGGAGAAGGCACAGACATTGCTCACTTTGATGCCTTATTTTTAGTGTATCCATTTTCATCAGCTATCAAACTCAAACAATATATTGGTCGATTGCAACGTGGACAAAAACAGCCGTGTATTGTGTACGATTATCGTGATCAACGGATTGGTTTCTTTGAGCAAATTTTTAAAAAACGCAAAGCTGTGTATAAAAAATGTTTTGGTATAGCAATGTCCTAATCTATAGATAGTTGACATTCGTCTATAAATCGTCTAAAATAAGTCTGGAGATAATAGACTTAAAATTATGTTTCAGCCAAATTATAGCATTACGAACAAATTGCTTTCGAATGTGAAGCGAATTACTCAACTCGTGACGAGTTTAAATGAGCGACGCTTCCCCCAAGTTGTGCTATTTGAATTAGAGCGAGTAGCTCGTGAAATTTCAGCGCATGCTTCCACCAGCATTGAAGGAAATCCGTTACCGTTAACTGATGTGAAGCGTTTGTTGAAGCAAACTCCTACTCATATTCGTGATTCCGAACGGGAAGTATTGAACTATAATCAGGCATTGTTGAGTTTGAAAAAAGAAGTTGATACAAAGAATCATACCTTAACAATGAAGATGATTCTGCATGTTCATCGATTAGTCACTAAAGGGTTATTATCGAAGGATGCTTCAGGTGCACTCAGACAAGCTCCGGTATTTGTGAATGATCCCAAATTACGGCAAACTATTTTTTGGCCGTCCGATGATACTGATGTTCCAGAATTGCTAGAAGAGTTAATTCAATTCGTGAATACACAAACTCATATCATTGACCCCTTAATTGTTGCTGGAATTTTCCACAAACAATTTGTTCTTGTCCATCCGTTTATGGATGGAAATGGTCGAACGGTACGTTTAATCACAAAAATGTTACTTGCCGGATTAGGTCTCGATACATTTCACCTCTTTAGTTTTGAGCGCTATTATAATGCGAATGTCACAAAATATTTTGAGATGGTAGGTGAACGTGGTAACTACTATGATCTTACTGTTGACTTTACTCCCTGGCTCGAATACTTTACCGATGGTATTATTGATGAGTTAGTAAGAATCAAAGCGGAGTTGGAAAAATCGAGCATCGCTCCAGCCTTCGGGTTAAAAGAACATCACCAGCTGATTTTGAATTATTTGCGAGAGCATAGATCCATCAATAATGCCATATATGCAACTTTAGTTGATAGAGCAAAAGCCACCCGAGCACTCGATTTTACATATCTGATTGAGCAACGTTTAATTGAGCGCCAAGGCAGAGGCAAAGCAACGTATTACACGTTGAAAAAATAATCCATATTACGCCACATATATCCGATACAAAGTCTGAACGATAATAAAAGAGAATAAGATGTAAATCAAAGCTTATCAGTTACTCTTGCGGAGGCAAAACACAAACTTATCGGCGACATTCCAATAAATATCTGGATAAGCATCTTTTACACTCAGCCAGGGCACATTATCCCTACTGTTACCCACATAGAATACCGTATAGTCGGAATTCACAATAGGATTCATGCCCATAATCAGATATTCTCCACTAGGTTGCTCG
>CAZZNZ010000010.1:0-3942 GCA_964655875.1 uncultured Gammaproteobacteria bacterium
AGAGGAATAGTTTAGTTAATTCATTAAAGGGTTTAATCATATGATGACCGTTCAATCGATCTACCAATTAGCTATTGATTTCGCTATTCAACGCGATCCACGGGGTGCTCTGTTTGTGAAACAGAAATTAAAAAAAATACGTGCTAAATACGATAAATTAAGCGCAAAAGAGAAGGAGTATTATGATACAGAGTATCTTACCAACCCGTATTCAGATACCAGAATTCTATATACACCTACACCAAAGCTACCCGTAAAGCGTATTTTAGCTGGCATTGATGCACAGGAAGACGAGTTATTTTTGGCAAAACAATTGGGTAATATCGATTTAGTGATTTCTCATCATCCCGAAGGCATAGCTTTGGCAGATTTGCATACGGTAATGGATTTACAAGTAGAGGTACTTGAAAAAGTTGGTGTGCCGGTACATGTGGCGGAATCATTGCTAGATTCCAGAATTGCCGAGGTGGAACGAGGATTACATTCAGTAAATGTACAAAAAGCGGTAGATATTGCTCGATTACTCAATCAAGCCTACATCTGTACACATACTACAACTGATAATTTAGTAACTACTTTTTTTGATCAATTAGTAAAAAAAGAACGTAAAAACCTAGATACGGTTGGCGATATTATGGATCTAATTATGACGCAACCAGAATATCAAATTGCTAAAAAAATGAAATTTGGACCTAAAATTTGGATTGGCACTCCTAATCGACGATTAGGTAAAATTATTGTAACGGAAATGACTGGCGGCACTAACGGTGCTAAAGAGATGTTTGAACAGATGTCGCGAGTGGGTATTGGCACAGTCATTGGTATGCATATGCGCGAGGATCATAAAAAGGAAGCCGAAAAACATCATATTAATGTAGTGATTGCTGGTCACATGCCCTCAGATTCGCTCGGCATGAATTTATTTTTAGATGAAATTGAAAAAACAGGCGTGGAGATTATTCCAGCTGGTGGTTTGATTCGAGTAAAACGGTTTAAAAAATAATAGTTATGAGCGAAGCGGCGTTGGATCGAGTAGTAAATCCGCAACAACAGCGGAGCGAGACTACATTGGAAACAACATTGCGGCCACGACGATTAGCAGAGTATATTGGCCAAGAACAAGTTAAACAAAACCTAGAAATTTTTTTAGAAGCAGCTAAACAACGTCAAGAAACTATTGAGCACGTGTTATTACATGGTGGCCCAGGGTTAGGAAAAACCACTTTAGCACATATTATTGCTGAAGAAATGGGCGGAACCATTCGTGTTACTAGTGGGCCAGCATTAGAACGAGTGGGTGATTTGGCAGCGATTTTAAGCAATCTTCAGCCCGGGGATATTTTATTTATTGATGAAATTCATCGCTTACATAAAACGATTGAAGAGGTGTTGTATCCCGCGATGGAAGACTATGCTTTGGATTTAGTGTTGGGTAAAGGGCCTAGTGCCCGCACTTTGCGTTTGGATTTACCGCGCTTTACTATTTTAGGTGCTACGACACGTTTGAGTATGCTATCGGCGCCATTGCGTGATCGCTTTGGGATGCAATTTAAGCTACAATTTTACACCCCTGCTGAAATGGAACAGATTGTGCAGCGGTCTGCGCAGATTTTACAGATGACTTTATCACCTGAAGCTACTGTGGCAGTAGCACATCGTGCCCGCCATACCCCCAGGATTGCTAATCGGTTACTCAAACGAGTTCGTGATTATGCTCAGGTAAAATCCGTTACTGATCCTATTCCACTTGATATTGCCAATACTGCTTTAGAAATGTTAGAAGTGGATCAATTAGGGCTAGATCGGCTAGATCGCAAACTCTTACATAGTATTATTGAGCAGTTTCAAGGGGGGCCAGTAGGTATTCAAACTTTAGCCGCTACGTTAGCTGAGGATATTGATACTCTAGAAACTGTTTATGAACCATTTTTATTGCAATTGGGTTTTTTAGCTAGAACACCGCGTGGCCGAATAGCTACTAGCGCTGCTTATCGCCATCTCAATTTACCGCAACCGGCTAATTTGCCTAATCGTCTGTTCTAATCCTATACTATATACATGGATTTACCGTACTATGTTTTTGGAATAGTGTATCTAGCGATACTGTTTATTTATGTCATTATTCTATTTTTTAATTTGTACCACATGATGCGTTATGGATTTTTTGATCGGGTTGGAAAATTCAATACCATATTAGTGACCGGTGCCATTAGTGTAATTATTATCATAACAGTGATATTATTGTGGCCGGTGGATTGGCTTGAAACAATTACTATTTTATGACCCTCAAACATTTCCCCTGGAAAGATGCTTTTTTAAATCAGCAGCCCAATGAAACTATTTTACTCATTTTACGTCGTCACTGGATTGTATTAGCAGGACATTTTTTTCACTTAGCATTGTTTAGCATTATTCCAGGAATAGCGGCTATTATCATTTATTATACGGGCTGGTGGGAAGTATTTTTAGATGAGCCTGGTTATGTCATTGCTGTGTTGGTGACCTCAACCTACTATGTTGGATTGTGGTTAATGTATTTTCATATTTTTTTGGATTATCGGCTAGATATTTGGGTAGTAACCGATCAACGCATTGTAGATATAGAGCAACGCGGTTTATTTAATCGAATTGTTTCAGAGCTAAATATTTTAAATGTGCAAGATGTGACATCGGAAGTGCAAGGTAAATTTGGTACGTTTTTAGATTTTGGTAATATTTATGTGCAAACAGCAGGTGAACAACATCGTTTTATATTTTCGCAAGTTCCGAAACCACAAGCGGTTGCTCGCATAGTAATGCAGGCGCATGAAACCGCTATGAAAATGCAAGTGAATGTCAAAACTAACGCTTAGCCAATTCGATTATCCATTACCCAACGCATTGATAGCGCAGCAGCCTATTAACCCAAGAGATCATTGTCGATTGCTATTGGCTGATCGTACCAATCATCAGCTCGTGCACAACACTTTTTATCAATGTGTAGATTATTTTCAACCAGGCGACGTGTTAGTGGTGAATAATTCTAAAGTCATTCCCGCTAGATTATTTGGCATTAAGCCTACTGGTGGTAAGATAGAAGTTTTTTTATTGCGACAACTTGATGTATTGCATTGGGAATGTTTAGTGAGTGGTAAACGGCTATTACCTGGATTAACGATTACGTTATCAAATCAGTTTAGTGCAAAACTAGTAATGCGCATTACCGAAAATACTTGGAAAGTGGAATTTAATAAGCCAGAAGTAACGTCGATTGGTGCGGTGCCATTACCGCCCTACATCACAACCACGGCCAATATGTGTGATTATCAAACAGTCTATGCCAAAACCGATGGTTCGGTAGCAGCGCCTACGGCTGGATTGCATTTTACCCCGGAGTTGTTACAAACCCTAGCTGCTAAAGGAGTGATGATTAAAGAAATAACATTACATGTAGGCTTAGGTACATTTTTACCGGTAAAAACCGAAGATATTAGTAAACACGTAATGCATGCTGAGTTTGCAATTTTGCCAGAAGATGTAGCTGCTGCGATTGCTACAGCTAAACGGAATCATCATCATATCGTAGCGGTTGGTACTACGGCATTACGTACATTGGAAGCATTTCATGGTCAAGCGAATAGCGGTTGGGTTAATCTATTCATAACTCCGGGCTATACTTTTAATACGGTGGATCGTTTAATAACGAATTTTCATTTACCAAAATCTACCCTACTCATGTTAGTGGCTGCTTTGATGGGGAAAGAGTTTATGGATGAAGCCTATCGTGTAGCTATTGCCGAACGTTATCGTTTTTACAGTTTTGGCGATGCCATGATGATTATTTAAGGCTTGCTTTAGGCTGGTTTTTAGGCTATGGTATAGGCTAATTTATGGTATGTCGTTAACGCGTAAAGTGGCCTATAATACAGTGTTGCAAGCGGGTGGTAAAATCCTCGGTACCAT
>CAZZNZ010000010.1:3952-10004 GCA_964655875.1 uncultured Gammaproteobacteria bacterium
AATTGCTACCATTGTATTTAACTACTTGGGCAAGCAAAACAATGTGTATACGATGGTTTTGGCGTATTTGCAATTGTTTGCCATTGTTATCGATCTTGGCTTGTATGTAGTGTTATTAAAACACATCGCGAATGATGACAAACAATATTCATATACCTATACATTAATTACACTGCGCTTTATCACCGCCGCGATTGTATTGATATTGGCCTGTGGAGTGGTGTGGTTGATACAAGCACCGGCCTATACTACAACAGTAAAATGGGGAGTGTTAGTGGTAGCCAGTAATTTTTTCTTCATTACCATGAATCAGTTGCTCATGGCAGTGTATCAACATCACTTAGCTACTCAACGTGTGGCGATAGCTGAAATTGTTGGCAAAATAGTATTGTTGCTTAGCACCTTATTTGTTGTTTACGTGCTGCATGGCAGTATTTATTTGATTTTTTTAACGATTGTACTATCAGGGGCGCTGAATTTTATTATTCTCTGGACCGGTTTAAAGCGGTATAGCCCTGTACGGTTAATTGTAGATTGGCCGCGGTGGAAACGCATTTTGCGAGAAAGTTGGCCCATTGCTATTGCGATTGCATTAAATCTAATTTATTTTAAGGCGGATACGATTATTTTAGGATTGTTCTGGCCCGACGCCGTGGGGATTTATGGTTTTCCGTACAAAATTTTAGAAGTGATTATTACGTTGCCCGCAATTATTGTGGGATTAATCATGCCAAAATTAAGCGCCGTGTATTTGCAAAACAACGTTGTACGATTTAAAGAATTGTATCAACGTTCATTTTATGCCTTAAGTTTATTAGCCTTACCGATGGTGGTAGGCTCTATTGCCATCGCACATCCGTTAATGGATTTTATAGTGCGGGATCCAGATTTACGGCTACACTTAACGGATTTAGGTAACTTGCTACAAATTTTAATGGTGGCGATGGGCATGATTTTTTTAGGCACACTTACCGGCTATGTCATTGTGATTGTGAATTTGCAGCGGCAAATTATTTGGGGCTATGCGTTTGTGGCTGTAACGGCGCTGCTGGGATATTTCTATTTTATTTCCCATTACTCCTATTATGGTGCCGCTTGGATGACGGTGTATTCCGAGGGCATGATGGTGTTAATTAACAGTCTATTAATTTATCGGGTCACAAAAACATTGCCATCAATAAATAATATTTGGCGCCTAGTATTAGCTAGCATGTTCATGGCCGGCGGCTTGTATCTAGTGCGTAATTTACCATTGTTGATAGTTATTATTTTAGGGGCAGTGTTTTATGGGGCGGCATTATTGCTTGTGCGAGGAATCTCGAAACAAGATTTAAAATTATTACTAAGTCGGAATGTTTCCTCGTAATATTTTAATTACCAAGTTTCCCTATAGTTCAACTTTTGGGGGAGGAGAAAAACACACTCTAACTTTAGTAGAGCAGTTACAGCAGCGCGGGTTTCAATTTTATCTCTTATCTACTTGTACTACACTCGTACCTGAATTTAAAAAACGTGGTTGGTCTGTACAGCGCATTTGGGCAGGGACTGAACCAGTTACACCAATGGCTTTAATGAAGTTTTTTATCATTGCTCCATTTGTTTGGCTTAATTTGATGCGCTGGTTGTTATGGTATAAAAAATATCAACAGATAGAACGATTGATTTGCTTATCACTGACGGAAAAAATTTTACTTACGCCATGGGCTAAGTTATTGGGTATGCAAGTATTTTGGATGGAACATTTACAAATTGAACGCTGGTTATTAGCTAGCCCATTGCGGTATTTATATATTTTTTGGTCGCGTTATGCCACAGTTGTTACTGTAGTTGAGGCTGTAAAACAACAATTAATTGCGCTAGGTGTATCTAACGAACATATTCAGGTCATTTATAACTCAGTAGATTTATCTGAATTCGTGTCGCAGCCGGCTTTGCCAATTCAGGACCGATTTGAGCTGATGTTCATTGGTCGGCTAGCTCAAGAGAAGGGGATTGATGATTTAATTCAAGCTGTAAGACAATTAACTAGTACGATTCCTCAGTTGCACCTAACTATTTTAGGGCAAGGATATTGGCGAGCCGATTTAGAAGCACTCACGGTAAAATTGCAGCTGCAGTCCCATGTGCATTTTTTGGGGTTTCAAGAGCAGGTGATGGGTTGGTTACAACGTAGTCATGTTCTAGTATTACCAGCTACGCGTCGAGAAACATTTGGGATTGTATTAGCCGAGGCTTTAGCCTTAGAAAAGCCGGTAGTAGCTACAACTGTGGGCGGATTGCCCGAGGTAGTTGGTGATAACGGTTGGTTGGTGCCGCCTCACCAGCCTATTGCGTTAGCTCAAGCGATTCGTGAAATTTATCAAGCTTATCCCGTTGCTGTTGCTAAAGCTAAGCTTGGCCGGCAACGGGTAGTGGACTTATTTGCAGAAGATCGTATGATAGAGGCATATGCACAACTTTTGGCATAATAATCGAGGCCTGATTGGCTATATTTTGTTGGGCAGTTTGCTTAGCTTAGTGCTAGCGTTTGCTATAGTAGATTTTAGACCGCTCTATATTTTTGCCAGTATTGTTGTAGTATTAGTAGTGGGTTTAATTATCAAACATCCGCAACGGGGGATGTATTTGTTGGCATTTGCATTACCGTTTGAACGGATTGGTTCGGTGGAGCTGGCTAATATTACTGTGCGACCTAGTCAAGTATTAGCTATTATTACTGTGCTGGCTTGGGTAGCACGGAGTTTTGCTTTGAACAAATTTACATTACGCGCCAACCCTCTATTTATCCCAACCCTACTTTTTATTAGTATTAATTTCATTGGTTTATTAAATACACCTAATCTAAGTCGATCATTATTAGTGTTGGGTTTTACCGTTTTTACTATGATGATTGCTTTAATATTACCGAATATCATTAATCAGTCACAGCAAATTCGTCTCGTGATTATCGCTATACTGATTAGTTGTAGTTTAGTTAGTGTGTTTGGTATTTATCAATTTTTAGGTGATCTAATGGGCTTGCCCATTGGCTTAACTGGCTTACGTTTACAATACACCAAAGCGATTTTAGGGTTTCCTCGGATACAATCAACGGCGTTGGAGCCTTTATATTTTGCCAACTACTTACTCATTCCATTAGGAGCGGCATTATCGTTATTATTTAGTAAAGTTCGGGTTATGAAACCAGTCTGGCTAGTGTTGTTAAGCGCACTGGCTAGTCTGAATTTGTTTTTAACGGTATCACGTGGCGGATATATTGCCTTTGCTGTTATGATCGCATTGCTAGCTATTATTTATCACAAAACTTTATTACGTCTACAAACATTATTATCTATTATCATGGCAACGGCTTTAATCGGTTTTATTAGTGTTCGATTTATCAATGTTACTCGACAGTGGGATACATTTGTTAGTCATGTTGAAAATATTTTCGGAGGAGCTTCATATTTTGAACGGATTGAAACTTTTACTTTAGCGCAGCGTATTTGGCTAGAGCATCCATGGTTTGGGATTGGTCCAGGTGGATTTGGTCCTTATGCTTCTTATCATCCGTTGTTGCAACCAATCGATGGCTATAAAATTGTCAATAATGAATATGTGGAATTATTAGCCGAAACCGGCATAATGGGCTTAACTATATTCATCATCATTATTGCAGTGTTATTGTTGCGTAGTTGGAAGGCGTTGCGTTGTGGTAGCGATTTGTTTCTACGCGCCTTGCTGATTGGTCTTAATTTAGCGCTAGTGGCTATTTTAGTTCAATATAATACGTTTTCAATTTTGTATATTATGCACATTTGGTTTTTGTTTGGTTTAATGATTGCAGTGCAAAATGGTTTATTGTATGAAGCTCAAGTTAAGTGAGCTATGGCTCTATCTCATTATTGGGTTACTGCCTATTTATCGGTGGAGATTTGAGGTTTGGAATATCCCAAGCACGGTATTAGAAGTATTGATAGTAGCTGGGTTATTCATTGTGCTGATACAATATCGTGGCAAGCTGTATTTAGGTCGTTGGAAATATTCAATGATTGTGTTTGCAATCATTGGCGTTACAGCTATTATTGCGTCGGCGCAAACGCTAGCGGCACTTGGGTTATATAAAGCCTATGTTCTTGAACCCGTGTTAGTTGGAATAATGATACTTACTATAAAACCCAAATTTAATCATGTGTTATGTGTATTGAGTGGCGCAGTAGGGTATGTGGGCATTGCAGCTGTAGTGCAATATTTTACGGGTTACGGCATTCCGGAGCCTTGGAATATACCAGGATCGGAATATCGCATTACTAGCGTGTTTGAATATCCTAATGCTGTTGGGCTGTTTTGTGCGCCGATTGTAGCAATGTTAGTAGCACACGTGATAGCGACTGCTCAATATCGAGCAGTATTTGTAACAGCCATAGTGCTAGGTTTAGTGAGCATAATGTTATCTCACAGTGCCGGAGCAGTGATAGCAGTAACAGCTGCAACGGTGATTAGTTTATATCTGTTGGATTGGAAAAAAATAGCCGTGTCATTTGTGTTTATCTGCAGTATCTGCATTCTCATTGTTCCATTGTTTCGTGAAACAGTATTGTTTCAAGATAATTCTGGGCAGGTACGTTTAGCGTTATGGCAAGGCACTGCTCATTTATTACAGTATCATCCTTGGTTTGGAGCTGGCTTAGCTGGATTTCCTAAAATGTATGAGCAGTATAAGTTAGCTAGACATACAGAATTATTACTGTATCCTCACAATATTTTTTTAGATTTTTGGGTAGAATTAGGGCTGGCTGGACTAGTTTGGTTTATAGCGACATTTTATCAGATAGGCAAACAGGCGATCATTAAAAAACAGTATACTCAACTAGCCGGCATGATTGCCATCATAGTTTATGGCTTGGTAGATGTACCGTATTTTAAAAATGATCTAGCGGTGTTATTTTGGGTGATTTTGACATTGTAGTATGAATGAGGTATCCGATGAACAATTAATCGTAGCTGCCCAGCATGATAGTGAAGCGTTTGGGGTTTTATACCAAAAATATGTACATAAAATCTATTCATTTATTTTGTATCGAGTGAATCAGCAAGTGGACATAGCCGAGGATTTAACGGCTGAAGTATTTACTAGGGCACTAGGAACGCTCAATCGTTTTCAGTGGCAAGGTTATCCATACTCAACGTATTTATATCAAGTTGCTCGATCGATCTGTTTGGATTATTACAAAAAACCTACTATGATTAACGTTGATGAGATAGAGGTATCAGGCACTACAGCAACCGATCTTAGCATGCAAGTAGATGTAAGGTTATTATGGGAAAAGATTAGCAGATTCGATGTGGAGATTCAAGAAATTTTTTCACTTCGATTTTTGCAAGGCTTATCTTATGAAATTATTGGTGAAATATTACAAAAAAAACCAGGCGCCATTAGGACAATTGTTTCTCGAATTATTACTAAATTACAAGCTGAATATGGACAATAGAGTAAAATTAGAAGAGTTGCTAGCCCATAGCGTTTTACCTGAGCGTAAGCTTGATGCACAGAAGCAAGCGTTACTGTGGAAGCGTATTAAAAATCCATTACCGTCTACAATACCGCCAACTGAGGAAGCCCCGGTATTACCATGGTATAAACGTTTCTATTTTCCTTGGGCAGCATTTTCAGTTACTACACTTGCGGCCACAATAATAATCTTAATCGTTAGTAGACAACATCAATTACCAAGTAGTTCTAGTGTGGCAGTAGTGTCATCTGCTTCTAAGTTGATAGTTGAGCCACGTGATACTACAATTAATTTAGAAGTATATGGCTTAGGACGTGGTGGAGCGTTTGGTCTGAACACATCGTTATGGACAGTTTCTACCAAACTGAATTTAGATACCGCTGTTATACCACAGGTGCCGTTGTTTTCAATTTCCACCTATTCTAATGATCAATTGCAAGCCTGGGCAAAGCTATTTTCTATTAACCCAGAAACAATGAGCCTGATGAATAAAAATGAAGCAGGCTATCATTTGGGATATACTGTAATTAGTTCTACCAATCAACTACAAAGTTGCAGTA
>CAZZNZ010000011.1:0-9649 GCA_964655875.1 uncultured Gammaproteobacteria bacterium
TGTACAGTAATGTTACTGGTGGAGCGTAGCACACGATAATCAAATTTAATATTATGGCCCACTTTTTTAATTTTTGCATTTTCAAAAACCGATTTAAACAACTGTACTTGATTAGCGGTAATGTAGTAAGCTACGCCTTTTTTCCAAGCGATACTAAAACCAACTAACTTACATTGCAAAGTATCTAAACTAGTGGTTTCGGTATCGAGTGCAAACCAAGGTTGTTGAGCGAGTTGTTTAGCTAGTTGTTCGGCGGCAGCCGGAGTATCAATTAGCCGATAATCCGCCGCTCTATTAATGGAGGTAGTATCTACTAGAGTAGTGCGATTAGTGTTTTGTGGTAGTAATTTAATTAACGACTTAAATTCATAGCGTTGTAATAATTGAATTACTGCGGCGCTATTGTAAGATTTTATAGCAGCATCCTCTAATTTAAATGCAATAGGTACAGTACAATCAATGGTAGCCAATTGTTTTGATAATCTGGCTTCGGCTTGTCCGTCCTGTAGTTTTTTTTGCACACTACCTGTAATTTTATGCATATTTTGCAAAACATTTTCTACAGTGTGGTATTTTTGTAATAAAGTAATAGCGCCTTTTTCGCCAATTCCTGGTACGCCTGGAATGTTGTCCGATGGGTCACCGCGCAAGCCTTTATAATCAATTAATTGAATTGGCTTTAGACCCTGATATTTTTCTTCAACTAATTTAGGGGTATAAAGGATTGTATCACTTAATCCTTTACGTAATGTCAGTACAAATGTATGGTTATCTACTAACTGCAACGTATCGGCGTCTCCGGTAATAATATAACTTGTTACGTTGGCTGGAACTTGCTTCACAATTGTGCCAATCACATCATCAGCCTCTACTCCTTTGTGTTCATAGATAGACCAGCCTAACGCTCGAACGACTTCTTTTGCAATATCCAGCTGGGCATACAATTCAGGTGGCTGGGCTTTACGTTGAGCTTTGTAAGCGGGGAAGAGTTTTTTTCGGGCTGTGGAACTAGTGATATCAAAGGTAACGGCTAAATAATCTGGTGATAATTCGCGAATGGCCTTAAATAACATAGTACAAAAACCATATACAGCATGAACTATCACACCATTTTTGGTAGTGAGTGGTGGCAAGGCATGAAAAGCCCGATGCACAATGGCATTGCCATCCACAATCACGAATTTTTTCATGGCTACAGTATAGCAGGCTTGACTTGGAACAGCCACACCAACTGTTGCCAAATGGAGCGATGAGCAATTCCTAGATAAATGGGGTCTGCGGCCGGATGTAGCCGTATAATGCCGTATTTAATAGACATACTTACAACTAATTTTAGCAAAATTTTCTTGTTTCGTCAATTGCAGGCATATATTGCGACATACGTTATGTGGTATAATATAGTTATGTTTAATAATTCGTTTGTATCTAAGCTACATTCTAGTCAGCGCTATGGCCAAGTTGATGCTCCAGCCGTGTCGGAAGGTACGTTAGAAAAATTTAATGATTTGTATAATCGCTCGGTAGAAGGCGCCGCTACTGTGAATACTTTAGTGTTAGGAGCTACACCGGAATTGCGTGACATTGTATTATCTTATAATCATCATCTTACTGTAGTTGATCATGATGCTAAGATGATTGCAGCTAAAACTAAGTTAATGCACTATCAACATCATTCGAATGAAACGATTGTCATCTCAGATTGGTTAACAATGCATTTTTCGGATAATACATTCGATGTTATTTTAGGTGACGGTGTATTAACTGCTTTAAATCAAACGGATCAAAAAAAATTATTGGATATTTTACATCGCATTTTAAAACCCACGGGTTATTTATTGCTTCGAGAAGGTGCAGTCTTACATCATCGGTTACGTTTTACGCCAGCGATGCATGTACATCAATATCGATCGGGGCAATATAATTTATTTGATTTATTTTTTGGACTAAGATTATACAATGAAAATTTTAAATCTATTAATGTTAAAACGCGCAAGACGTATTTAAAGTATTTTATACAGAAAATTGATCATTATGCGCAGCAAGGTGTACTTAGTGCTGATGAGCGTAAGCAACTATATATGGTTGCAACTGAACTAGAGCACACCTTGCTGCATAAAGAAGATTTAGAATCACTACTTAAGACAGTTTTTTTTCCAAAGGATGTGATTCACGATATTGACTCTGGACATTTGAGTCCATGGTATTTTTTCTTAACCCAACCCACTGGTTCAGTTGCATTACCGAGTTTTGTATCTGGGGCAAAACGTGTTGTTGCCACCACTGTCTAACCTTAGCAGAACGGCTTAAGCCGGCTAATAATGTTGTTACACCAGCTAAGGTAACTAGGCTAATCATTGGAAAGAAATTATTAGATTGCATCGGTGTGGCAGTAGCAGCAGTGTTCGCACTAGTTGTAGTAGTATTTACATTGCTGGCAAGCAGAGCTGTGTTTGTAGTTGCTCCAGTTGCTGTAGTGGCATTGGCTATATCTTCTGGCGAGCGTGGCCAGATTTTAATACCATCATTATTCGCTACTATAATACCGCTGACGGTTAACATAGTTCCAGAATTAAAAGAGCTAGTTTTTAAACCAGTATTACGTCTAATATAGAGCTCCCAATTAGGCGACAATGTAATCGTACTACCGGATTTATTTTGTACTAGTCCAGTAACTTGAACTAACTGACCAGCGGTCATAGGATCATAGTGTTGTATTACTTTGGGTTGCAAGTTCGTGCCGTGATCCAGTACCACTATATCCGTAGCTGTACTAGTATTCAGTTTAGATTCACCGTTACTTGTACCAACAGCTCCTATAACTTGGATATGATCGCCGATCATGAGCTCCGGAAATAATTTTTTACTTGAGAAAATTTGTATTCCAGAGGTATTATCTTGAATGTAAAAAAACTGTGTTCCAAAAGTGTCGGGTAGCACGGTTACTATTCCAGTTACTATTACCTCACTACCTATTTCAGCTTGTTTAGCTTGAGCAATCGATAGAGTTTGAATTTTAGTTTCTGGGTTAAGATTTTTAGCAATTGCACTGATAGCATCATTGCTAGTTGTTAAACTACTACTAGCTTGATTATTTTCGCCCGGTGTTAAAATAGTTGTCCAAGACCAAACATTATTAATTCTCGCGTAGGATTGTCCACTTGTAGCCGTGCCATAATTCACACTATCAGTAATGTTTTGAGTAGGATCTAGTAGTGAAATAGTTTCGCCGCTATTGTTAAGAGAGATACCTGTTTGACCAATTGCGAAGACGATGTAGCCATCGGCATTTAAGCTAGTGTTGCTGGTGATTGTAAATGTTTTACTACTATCAGCAATTTGCCAACCCTTTAAATCTAATGCAGTAGAACCATAATTATGTAATTCTATCCATTCATCTGTGGAATCAGACCCCTCGGGATCGGGCAATAATTCGGATAACTGTAAAGTTTTAGCACCAGCGGAGGGGTTAGTATTTGTATTATTAGTGTTGTTTGTATTGGCTTGATTAGTATTACTGTTACTATTAGTTGAGTTTGTATTATTGGCAATGGAGTTAGTGATAGTATTTTTTTTGCCAGGCGTAGGTGTGGTAGTCCATTGCCAATCACTAGTATTATCTAGGGCATAACTGGTGTCATCGGTTGCTGTCTCGGTAAATGCCATATCATCGGTTAGTTGTCCGGAGGGTTGATATAATTCTACTATATCACCTGAATTATTTAGTGCGATACTAGAATCAGACCGATATACTGCTAAATATTGTTTACCACCAATAGAACCACTAAGGGTGTAGACATTATCTGTCGCATCAGATAATTGCCAACCGGTTAAATCAAGAGCCGTATCGGATGTATTATAGAGTTCAATAAACTCACCTTTGGTTTCATCAGTGCTAGGATTGGGTAAAATTTCATTAATGATAATGGTATTAGGATAGATTTGAGTAGTCTTGCTATTATTAGTATTACCATTGCTATTATCACAAGCCGCATAGAGCGGAGAGGTGAAGCTGATTGTTAGCAGCATCACTATAATTATTTTATACATAAAAAAACGCTAGCCCGGTACAGGTGCGCTCAATCTAGTGGTAGTGTATCAAATACATAAGCGTTGTCAAATAGTATACAACGGCCAAATCACGGTGATTGTAGTACCCACACCAACTATGCTATTTACTTGAATGACACCAGACTGTTGTTGGACAAGATTTTTTACGATGGCCAAACCTAAACCCGCACCACCAATTTTATAATTACGGGCTTGATCCACTTTATAAAAGCGATTAAAAAGATGAGGCAAGTGTTCGGCAGCAATGCCACAGCCGGTATCTTGTACTTGCAGATGCATAGATTGCCCATGTTGTTCTATAGTTACGGTAATTTTTCCATCAGCTGGAGTATAATCTAACGCATTTTGTAATAAATTGAATAGAATTGCTTCTATAGCTGATGGATTTGCTAAAATGATGCCCGAATCGGACTTTGCTAGCATTAATGTAATGTGGTTTTGTTGAGCTACTAGCTGTAATTTTTGCAAAACATGTTGGCAGGTAGTATTCAGCATTACTGGGGTAAGTTGTAAGGAAGTAGTAGCATCAGTTTGTTTTAACAAGGTTAACAATTGTTCTGTAATGTGTACTAATCGGTTTACTTCCTCTAAATCGCTTTGCATCATATTGCGTAGCTGATGATTTGATAAAGTGCGATGTTGCAGCGCTACTTCAAGATTTGTTTTTAAGATTGTGAGAGGAGTACGTAATTCATGCGAAGCATCGGCAGTGAATTGGCGTTGAAGCTGCATAGCAGTTTGAATAGGCTGTAATGTTTTACCAGCGAGTACATAACTGAGGATTGCTGCTACTAACAAAATTAAAAGATCTCCAACTATAATGAGATTGCGTGATCGTTCACTAACATCTTGCATAATCACACTTTGGAATAACGCATCGGTAACCGTAGTAGCTAGATTGACTTGAACGGCATCTAGAATTGTATAGTAAAATAATATGCTAAAAATAAGTACGATAACAGTGATAATGATGAGATAGAGCAGGGTTAATTTGAATCGAGCCCAGCCAAATAAATTAGCTCGTAAAGCGATAACCCAGGCCGCGAATGGTTTCAAAAAATTCATGTGTTGGTGCCGTCTGGCTCAGTTTTTTTCTTAAGTTTTTAATATGTACATCTACAATATTACTTAGAGCCGCGCCATTAGATTGCCACACTTGAGCTAATAGTTGTTCTCGAGTAAACACAATGTTAGGATGCCGCATAAAATATTCCAATAATTGAAATTCTTTCAATGTTAGTGTTAGTTGTTTATCGGTGCAAGTTACCTGCATGGTACTACTATTAAGAGTAAGGGGTCCTAGTGTTATTATCGTGGGAGTAAAATCTTGTGGACGCCGAGTGAGCGCTTTTAAGCGCGCAATTAATTCTACAAATGAAAATGGCTTGATCATATAATCATCAGCGCCGCTATCTAAACCAGCTACGCGATCTTGCACAGTATCTTTAGCGGTAAGCATTAATATTGGTGTAACGATATTTTGAGACCGCACATTTTTACAAATCGAGATCCCGTCGCGCTGTGGCAGCATGACATCTAGAATAATCACATCATAAGCTTGACTATGTTGTACAATTTGTTGTTCGGCTAATATGCCATCAAATACACAATTCACCGTGTGGCCTGTCTGCCTTAAACCTAGCTGTAGTGATTGAGCTAATTTTTCATTATCTTCAACGAGGAGAATGTTCATAACTACTTTATTATCAGTTATTAACGTATTCATCGAAACTCCGTAGCCATAAGCGTAAAAGAATGTTGGCGGAGAGGGTGAGATTCGAACTCACGAGACCCTTGCGGGTCTAGCGCTTTTCGAGAGCGCCCCATTCAACCACTCTGGCACCTCTCCCGGCTTTACATAACTAGCTCATAATACTATGTTTCAACTAATTTGGCTATAGGTCATGATATACGCTATTGTAGTACTATATACAGCCCCACATTATCTAGATCTCTAGGGTCTTTTACAAAATAAATTGCACATTATCTTTGCTCAATGCTATACTAAACAATAAGGGATCTAAATATTTATTTGATACTATGTTTATGAATCGGTTTATTGTTATAGCTTTGGTTTTAAGCACAATCACAGTATTAGGTGCGGGGTGTTCAAGGAGCACAGATACTGCCAATGTTGTTAATGCCGCACAAAATATGGATGCTACAGTAACTAATGCCAACGTGATGATAAAAGACATTACCGCTGCATTAGGCGAAGAATTTACTGTAAAAGTAAATCAAGCTGCATTAGTGAGCGATCGTGTAGAAGTAATGGTATCAGTAATGATTCGCGTTGCCCAACAGGTACACAATGTATTACAGCCGGCACAGTAAACGTAGTAGTAAGTGCAGGGGTTAATGATCTGGAAATAGTAAATACGATCGTCGTGGATAGCGGTAACAATGAAAATCGCGCTACTCAAGTAGTGGGTGATTATACTGTTACAGTAGTTAAAGTAATTCCAACACCAAAATCTGGTGAAATTGTGGAGCAGGAAGATTATGAAGTAACCTTGGTAGTGGAACAGAAATACCATTAATTTTTTCTAACACTCTAATCACAGTACAATGCAATGTTTGGCAAGAAATGCTCAATATTACTAAGGGAGAAAATACTTACTGAAAGCGTGGACGAACTCAGCGCACGCGCAATCTAGAGCTCATTTCCTATAATTAAACTAAGCTCTTCTTTGATACTTTCATCGCTTACTGCATGATCTTTGGCCAAGGCAATTAATTGTAGTTGTATTTTTTTACGTGTTTCTACAGTTAGTTTCGCACCATAATCTATCTCAATTTCTGGTACCAAAGCCCGTATTTTACGATACCGCTCCAACCATGATCGTTGACCAACCACATTGCGCATTTCATTTGACAATACTTCTATAGCTTGCACTGCACCAGTTACAATAGTACGTGCACGGTCAGCACTTTTAATACTAGGTAAATTTTTTATGGTACCCTTTAATGTGCCTGCTAGATGTTTAACATTCTTCTTTGCATCATTGAATCGTGCAAATTTGTTTGATTTTTTATCTAAATCTAAATCATTTTGTCCATTGATATCATCAATTAAGGCTTGAGCATACTCTAATTCTTGCATTAATTGATCAAGAATTTCCGGCGTCATTGGTTGAGACTCATTTTTCGGCTCTTTTTTTTCAGCTACTACGATTGGTTTTTGCTCTACTAAAGCTACTGCATGTTCTGCAGCAACACGTTGTTCTTCTGCTTGACGTTGGCGCTCTCGTTCGCGTTCCGCTTTTACTAATCGTTCCCGTTGTTCCTTACTTAATGGTTTAGGCTTTTTTTCTTCAGGTTTTATCACAGACATACCTAATTCAGCCAATGATGCAAACGGACTACTCTCTTGATCTAATACACTTGGATCATTTTCAACATTTGCCAAATTATCACTCTCTTGAATTTGATGAATTGCTGTTTTTTTAGATTGTTTTTGCTCACTATGAATCTGATCTTGACGGCTCTTGACGGTAGTGCGATGAGTAGCAATAGCCTCTTGCTCAGAAATAAAATATTCAACAAAAAACTTCTGTACATATTTACTACGATCAAAATCATAAAGCAATTCTGATACAGCTGCCGGATACGCAAGTAATGCATCACCATTATATGCCTCACCGTATTTTATCGGTTTTGCAAGTTCGCCTAGGCTAGGGAGTGGTTGGTTAGTCTCCAAACTAATTTCTTGCTTAGGAGGTTTAAGCCAATAATCCCATTTATGCCTATGATCAATTTGAATAATGTACTGCTGTAGATCATGTATACTCTGAGCAGTTACCGTTTGATAATGAACAACAGACTCTAATGTAATGCTTAACGGGTTTGCGTCTGTACCAAGCACAGGAATATTAGCAGCGTGCAATTGCATTACAGTATCTAAATTCAACGTTATTTTAGCTTCTAAGGCCTCATTATTATAAGCATATTGCACAGTATACTCACTTCCTGCAATTTGAACTTGCAAAGGATAGAGCTGATCAAGCTCATGTTGAAACTGTGACGGGCAAATAGTATCAAATGGTAATTGTAATTGATCATTAAGGAGTAAAGCTTCTCGCCTAGTATGTACATTACCCAACTGTTGTTGATACCACTCTGTTAAATTTGGTTCAGTAATTAAACTTTGCGAACGCGCATATAATTGGTTTTGCCTTAAATTTTGTATCACCTGCTTATTATGCTGCACACAAGGCAAGTCCACTTCGTTATCACGAATAGCTTGAGCAAATACTTGCACTGCAGTAGAATCTTCTAAAATTTCTGTGTGTGTTCCCAGTTCATTATTTGCACCACGGGGATGATAACTTTTTACAACCATCACTGCATCACTGCCTGAATCATAATATGGAGCATATTTTAGACGCTCAGTAACCAATTGCGGCATCACTTCTTTTAAAAGCTCTAAACTCATAGGGTGAATTCCGTGAGCGTAGTTTCTGAAAATTTCTCTACGATCACCTTTTCTACTTATTTTTTCAGTGCCCTTACCTTCGGAAATCTGGGCATACACGACTAACTCTTGAGAATTGCTCCAAGCACCAGAGCCTGGGGAAATATTAATCTCCCTATCACTTTCACCGAATAATTGACGATATGTGGGGATATATGGCCCCGTTTTTTTATACAGTAAATGATCGGAATGTCCCGCTAAAATCACTGCACCTAAATTGTGATCGTTAGCTGTTTTTAATTGATTTTGTAATTCTTGAGGTTCGAATGAAGATTGAATATAACGAGCATATTCTTTTACATTGTGAGCAATATGCATTAAACTTTCGACTTTAATATAATTTTTTTCGCACCACTCGCGCAACCTTTGATATACTGCACGTTTATTCGAGTGCTGACTTCTAAAATCAGCCTCAAATACTCCATTTTCTATAGCCTCAGTAAATATATTTAATACTTTTAACCAATCAGACTGACCGCGATCAAACCGTCGCTGGATATCCAATACTTTTATGCGAGCATTTTTACGCCTTGATGCTTCATCGTACCCCATAGCCTCTTGCTCATCTTGCAGCGTTGGACCAAGCAAGACTTTAGATTCACGAGCAAAGGCTGCCAATACCAATGTTGGTAATACGCAATTACGACGCTTTGATTCTACAACCATTCGGGCTAAACGCGGTTCTAGTGGTAAGTCGATCATTTCCCTACCAATATCAGTAATAGTACCATCGGCATCAAGTGCTCCCAGATTGATTAATTCTTTTTCGCCCTCTACTAAACCAATTTGAGATGGTTTCTGATAAAAATCAAAAGTTAATGGATTACGTTGTAATGCTTTTAAACGTAATATGGTATGGGCTAAATTAGCTCGTTGAATTTCTGCTTCGGGATATTGCGGTAAATTTTTAAATTGCTCCTCACTAATTAATCGAATGCAGTTGCCGTCCTTCACGCGACCAGCCCTCCCCATACGTTGCTCCGCTTGATTTTTAGAAATATATTCGGTACCACGTTCTTCTATACCGGTATCTGGATTGTATCGTACTAATCGCTGACGTCCTGAATCTACTACCCACGTAATGCCAGGTATGGTCACAGAAGTTTC
>CAZZNZ010000012.1:0-9643 GCA_964655875.1 uncultured Gammaproteobacteria bacterium
ATCGGTTGTTAGCCAAAACGTTAACCGAATTATCGCCACTAGTTCGGATGATGGAGGTAGATACAAAGATTCATGTGTTGTCGCATTTAACACGTATTTTATCCCGAGAATATCCGGATCATATTATTTTTACATATCAAAATCAGGGCGAACAATATACTTGTTATATTCGACGCAGAAATTTGAATTATCCAATGGGAACAATGATACAATTTGCTCGACACCTAGGTTTAAATTCTGGCGGTAAAGACGATGTAGTAGGAATGATTATTCCAACCAAACGTTGGACAGAGCTATTACCTCAACTTATTGCTAAATTGCAGACTATTATATGACTACTCAAGTAGCTAAGAATATTACCTGGCATCATAGTGTTATTACTCAGGTGGATCGTGAAAAACTTTTGCAACAGCAAGGAATAGTGTTATGGTTTACAGGATTATCTGGCGCTGGCAAGTCTACGCTATCTGTAGCACTAGAAGAACGTTTGTTTACTATGGGTAAACTAGTTTATCGTTTAGACGGTGATAATATTCGTCATGGCTTGAATAGTAATTTAGGATTTTCCCCAGCAGATCGTACTGAAAATATTCGTCGTATCGGAGAAGTGGCTAAATTATTTGTAGATGCTGGTGTGATTGTATTAACAGCGTTCGTGTCGCCGTATAGAGCTGATCGTAATATGGTGCGTAAATTGTTGGCACCAGGGAAATTTATTGAAATTTACGTGCAATGTGGTTTAGCGGCTTGTGAGCAACGTGATACCAAAGGGTTATATGCTAAAGCCCGAACTGGTGAAATTAAAGATTTTACTGGAATTTCTGCACCCTATGAAGCTCCTGAACAACCAGAAATTACAGTGAATACAGAACATCAAACCATCACTGCTAGTGTAGAGGATATTCTACAGCAACTACAATGGACCGTGTAACCAAATTATGGTTAGTGTTCGATAGCGGTATTATTACCTTATTGGCATTAGTGTTCGGTTATTTTTATTTTGGCGCACATGCTTGGGGAGCTTGGGGTGATGATTCTCCTGGTTACATCTACACTGCGGCTGAGTTATTACAAAGTAAACCACTAGTACGGCAAAGCGAATTAGTACAATCGGCGTTACAGTATTTTGGTAACGAATCTTTGGCAAGATTAGCCGCTCCAACTCATCATGAGATAATTTCACCCACAGGCTGGATAGCTTCACGTTATCCTTTAGGATTAAGCGGTTTGATGACAGTGTTTGCTTGGTTAAGCCATGACGCGCGTGGGATGTATTTAGCGGTACCCACTCTAGCTGTGTTAGGAGTGTTGTTTACCTATATCATAGCAGTAGCGTCGTTACCTTTAATGGATTATATCAGGCGTGCAGTAGGTATCATTGCGGCTGTTACATTGGGTTTAACCGAATTATATTCGAGTTACGCAGTATCTCAGCCAATGCGTGATATTCCAGCTCTCACTTTGTTTTTAGGCGCGTGTATACTTATCATCTTGACTGTGCGCCATACTACCAAACGATGGCTAACTATAGCGGGATTCATTTTAGCTGGTGCACTGTTTGGGTATAGTGTGAACATTCGTGAAACTAGCGCGATTTTAATAGTTACAACACTGGCTTTACTCTATTATTATTCGCCGCACTATAAAATAGTGCTTAAACAATTTAGCTGGGTGATGTTAGGGGTTCTAGTGGTAGGCAGTTTGTCGATCTGGAATTCTACGGCGATTAGTTTGCACAAAGAAAAGTTTAAAACTAAAGATATCTCAGCCGTGGCGATTACATCGAATTTTGATCATATTCAATCACTGAGCATAACGAATCTGTACAACAATCAAGGCAAGTATCAACGCGGAGTAGGGGGTGTGAAGCAGTATCTAACTGTGCTACAGGAAGAGTTTAGTTTTTGGCCGCCATTTCTAGTGATGGCTGTTATGGGAATGATAGTTTTGTGGCGGAGACAACGACGCTTGGCTTATGTGTTTATCAGTTGGTTTGGGAGTGTATTTATCTTGTTTAGCATGTGGATTAATCCTTATGCGCGTTATATTTTGCCTTTGTTTCCGGTAGTAACCTTATTGGCCGGTTATGGCATAGTGGCGATGTTGGAGTGGTTAGAGCGCTACTTAAAGTTAAGCAAGTTGGGCTTTGCAGGAATGAGTGTGCTAGTAGTAGGATCATTATTTATTGCTTTACAACCGTTAGCGGCTGCTCGCACTAAGCATGTTACTGAACAAGCCTTAGTGAATAAAGCGATTACGTATCAAGATTTAATGGCGTATGATCAAATTGGACAAGTTATTGAACGTCATCAATCTAACAAACCACCATTAGTGTTATTGATTGGATTTTGGCAATCTGGTAGTGCTGAGATGATTATGGCCAATCATTCCAATATAACCGCTATCCGCTATCCCCACAAACGTCAAGAGCAACCGCCTATTACATCTATGGTGGGTTGGTTAGAACAGCTTAGTCAACACTAGCAGCTATATTTATGGTATGACGATACTGCTACGGCACAGGAACAATCTTTACGGCAACACCTAATTACCGCGCCAATTTATACGACTAATTTTAGTTTTCAACCTAATGTTCAAATCTATGCCATTACCAACATCACCCAGTGATATTGTTCAATATCAACAACCGCACGACAGTATTTTTAGTCGGCTAATTTATCGTAAAATTTCAAAATACTTAACCTATTGGATGGTAAAATATATTCCGGGAATTGCGGCACCGGATGTAACGATTATTTCATTTGTGGTGGGGTTAACCGGAGCGGTGGGGTTATTGTATCCAGCGTGGTGGGCAAAACTGTTAGCGTTTGTGGCTATTCAATTATCATTTGCCTTCGATTGCTGCGATGGTGAGATTGCGCGCATGTTGGGGCGGGGAAGTCAGTTTGGGATTTGGTTTGATAGTATTTCGGATCGTACCAAAGAGATATTATGGTTCATGGCCATTGGGGTGCAGTTGTATCGGTTTACACCTCAGGCAACTTGGCCAGCCGGGAAAAGTTGGCAAGCATTATTTACGGGTGAGCTTGGCCATAATCCGTGGGCAATTTACTTGGCCGCTGCGGCTGCTATTGGTACGTTATTAGTGGGTTACTTGCGCGAAGCGAAGAAGAGCATTTTTCTCGATAAGCGAAAACCAGAAGTGGTACTGAAATCGGGCTTGCATATCGGTACAGTAGATGTGATTACGTTTTTGTTAGCCTGGGGAGCGTTATTCAAAGTTGAATTATATGTGCTGTTGCTAATTACAATCGCTACACCGGTATTATTACTCAAACAATTAGTTAGTACTTATCGGCAATCGAATAAACCGAAGCGAGCCTAGCTCAGTTACAGTAGTATGGTCGAGCGATCGTAAATCTAACAAATAGACTTGGTCGGGTTGATTAAACGAGGAAGTGAAGAGTTGCAGTAACAACCACTGGTTATCTGCTGACACTACAGCTTGGCCCAATAGTAGATGGCTATCTGCAAAATTTGTGCTGTAAATCGCTTGGTGGTTCCAGTTTAAACTGATGCAATCTCCTGTGCCATAATTACTAGCGGCGTGACAAAACAGTTCTTTATTAAAATAGTAACTGGCTGGCTCAGTACCAAAATCACTAAACTGATCTCGAGAAACTGGGAAAGTAGTTTGCTGCAGATCATAATGTTGTAGATCAGTAATATTAGACAGAATAAATTTTTGTCCAGTATTTTGTTTAATCTCAAAGGTGTTCGTGCCTTCATGAACATTCAAAAAATAGTGAAAGGCTGCGCCGTTATTTTGGTTAATATAATAAAGATAATTACGAAAGATACTTAATTCGTGTTGTTCAATAGTAGTAGATAGAGGATACACGGGTACATGCCAGTTAATCGCATAGGTGGAGATGGGCGTGAACATTACTAATAAACTAATATAAGTTAAGACAATAATAGCTAACCAAGGGAAGGGTTCGATGATATTTTTTTTGAATCGCCCAACCGTTTAGTGGCTTCCAGCTTGGCTTGCTCGGCCGATAATCCATCCCACGACAAAGCCTGTGCGCTGTCTTCCAGATGATCTTGCAACTCTTGTTGCAGGCGGGTACGGTAATTGTCTGATGGTTGTTTCATACCTGCAAATGCAACACTTGCTTTAAGCCCTGGAGTAACGTGCCTAATTCAACGGAACGATCTAATAATATTTTTTGCCGGATTTGGTAACGCTATAACAGCGCCGCTCTTTACCCGATGGCGCGGCTTTAACTGTGCTAGTGACTAACTCTTTAAATTCTAAGCGATATAACAGGGGGTAGAGTGTGCCTTCTTGTAGTTCAAAGATGTGGTTACTGCTTTCGGCTAAGGCGCGGGTAAGTTGATAGCCATAAGCTTCACCCTTATCAACCCCCGCACTGAATTACAAATATATACCTGATCGGCTTGCAGTACATCTTGTTTGGTTAATATTTTTTCAGTCACATTATGGGTAGTCATAAAATGTTGACGATATGTGCCGGCTAATAAACCACAGGATACCGGCGGGGTATAATACTGCCCACGTTTTTTTATAATGATATTGCTTATTGCGCCTTCCGTTACTTCACCGCGTTCATTACAAAACAACACATCCACATAACCTTGTTCGGCATATTTTTTATATTCGGTGTTATATAATTTACGGTTGGTGGTTTTGTGGTAGAGAAATACATTGGATGAATGGGTGGGGTGTTGGGAAAACGTGACCCTGTATTGTGTAGAGACGTCATATATAACGTCTCTACACATAACGTGAATATTTCCTTTAACGTCCACCAATACCTTCATTTTGTATCGTTGACCTAATAGTAATTTTTTCGTTAATTGGCGCAATTGTTTTCTGACAGTGGTTAATGATAATGGGTAGTTAAAATATTTAGCAGATTGTTTTAGACGCTGCAAATGTGCTGGTAACAAGACATAGTGCTTATCCCACAAAAGCGTTTCAATTAATTGAAATGGCGGTGTGAGGTGTGTTAAAAATTTAGCTTTTAACAAGCACTCTTGATATTCCTGTTCTGGTTTGGAATCGTAAGTAATACCACTGCCCACACCTAATTCACCATGTGAGCCTTTTAAATATACAGTACGAATAGGTAAGTTAAACTGAGCTTCATGTGGTCCCACAAATCCTAACGCACCGCAATACACGCCACGTGGTTTAGTCTCTAATGCGCTAATCAACTCCATCGTGCGGCGTTTCGGAGCGCCTGTTACCGAACCATTGGGAAATAGCGCCGTCATAATATCTGTAAAGCGTGTACCTTGTTTTAGAGTGCCTGTAACCGTAGAGGTTAGTTGAAATAGTGTGCGGTAGCGTTCTATGGTAAAGAGTTTTGGAACGGTAACACTACCTGGAATACAAATTTTACTTAAATCGTTGCGCAATAAATCTACGATCATAATATTTTCTGCTCGTTGTTTGCGGCTAGTGCGTAACTGTTGCAGGTGCTGACGATCGGTGGCGAAATCATAACCTCGCGGACTCGTTCCTTTCATGGGCCGAGTAACGATATTATTGCCTTGTTGTTCAAAAAATAATTCCGGTGATAATGATACAATTGTTTCATTGCTCAATTTACAATAGGCAGGGTAGGGCACAGGTTGGCTAGCTAGTAATGTTTGATATAAGTCGATGGGATTACCGGTAAATCTAAACTTGAATTTACCAGTAAAATTTAACTGGTATGTCTCGCCCTGTTTGATTTGTGTTTTAATTTGTTCAAGAGCTTGATCATAGCGGGATTTTGTGTGGCTAAATTGTAATTGAGCAATGTGATAGTTGGTGTTGGTTTGAGTAAACGGTGATTGTGATAACAATTGAGGTGCACGGAATACACCAAGGTGAGCTTGCGGTGTTTCGTAAGCAAAGTAACCCGCCACCCAGTAACCTTGTTTAAGGTAACGTTCAATGGCAGTGTAGTTGGCAATTTTTAATACGGCGATAGGTTTGGTAAACACATACTGTTTGTTCTCAAACCACAAGTAATAGCGCGGCAACTTTAACATAGTGCAAAGAAATTACGTAATAACGCATTGCCCTGTTTGGTAAGCCAGGCTTCAGGATGAAATTGTACACCTTCTACTGGTACAGGATTGTGTTTAAGGCGTAATCCCATGATTTCATTACCGCTAGACCAGGCCGATATTTCAAACTGCGTTGGCAAACTAGAGCGTTCAACAATTAAAGAATGGTATCGTGTAGCCAACAAAGGGTTGGAGAGTTGTTGGAAAATGGTTTTTTGATCATGCCATACCGGTACCGTTTTGCCGTGCATGGGCTTGCGAGCATGTACCACGTGTCCTCCTAGTGCTTCTGCTAATGCTTGATGTCCTAAGCAAATGCCTAAGAGGGGAATCTGACGATAAAATTGCGTAATTATCTCTAGTGAAATGCCTGCTTTCGCCGGTGTGCCTGGGCCAGGCGAAATTATCATTGCCTCAGGTTGTAAGCGTTTAATTTGAGCGAGACTAATTTTATCGTTATAGACTACGCGAACGGTTTTACCTAACATCTGTACGGCGTGTACCAGATTATAAGTGAAGGAGTCGTAATTATCGATAAGTAAAACCATAACCAACTATTTAGCGATATTATAAAACAATCTAATAAATACGCAATCTCATGCAATACGCAGTGATGTGAGCGGAAAACGTTGTAATTACAGCACGGGTAAGTAGGTATCAATTTCGTATTTATGCACTTGGCGGCGATAATTGTTCCATTCAATCCATTTATTCTGAATCAGTTTAGAGTGTACTTCTGCACCTAGTGTTTCTTTCAGTAGTTCGCTATTTTCAGCAAACTCAATCGCTTCGCGTAAGCTTCCGGGTAGGGCGCTAATGCCAGCCTCTTTCATTTGAGCAGGGGTCATTTCAAAAATATCATGTTCGATAGCTGGAGCTAGTGCGTAACGGCCTTCTACACCTTTCAAGCCAGCGCGCAACATTACTGCAAAGGCGAGGTAGGGGTTAGCGGATGGATCGGGGCAACGCAGTTCAATCCGGGCGGCCGCACCGGTACCTTTAGTGAGTGGAATGCGCACTAAGGCCGAGCGATTGCGGCGACCCCATGCCAAGTAAGCAGGAGCTTCATAACCCGGCACTAAGCGTTTGTAGGAGTTTACATATTGGTTTGTAACTAACACAATTTCTTTCATGTGTTTCAAAATGCCTGCTACATAGGATTTCGCTGTAGCCGATAAGCCATATTCATCGTTGGCATCGTAGAAGGCGTTAGAGCCATCTTTCCACAAACTTTGATGCACATGCATACCGCTACCGTTTTGGCCAAAAATGGGTTTAGGCATAAACGTGGCATAGGCACCGTGTTGGCGGGCAATTTCTTTAATCACAAATTTATACGTCATTACCACATCACCCATAGTTAAAGCATCGGCATATTTCATGTTAATCTCTTGCTGAGAGGGCGCTACCTCGTGATGACCACGTTCTACACTGTATCCTAAACGTTCCAAAGCTTCTACCGATCGTTCACGAAGAAATGTGCCTTCGTGCATGGTGAGCTGATCGAAGTAGCCGCCATTGTCAAAGTATTCTGTACCCTGATCATTTTTAAAATAAAAATACTCTAATTCAGGGCCAACAAAATAATCAAAGCCTAAGTTTTTAGCATAAGCTACGTTGCGGGCTAATACTTCACGTGGATCACTATGATAAGCCTTGCCCTGGGCATCGTGTACCGTGCACATAAAGCGTGCAATTTTATGCACATCAGCTTGTAAGGGGAGAATGGCAAACGATTCTAACACCGGTTTCAAAATTAAATCACTTTCTTCAATGCGAGCAAACCCGTCAATCGATGAACCGTCAAAAAAGGTACCTTCATCTAAATATTGCGCTAACCGCTCTACCGGAAACGTAATGCCTTTGAGTTGGCCGAGTACATCGGTAAACCAAAAACCTATCATGGTAACGTTTTCGTTTGTTACGATTTGTAAGATATCCGCTTTAGTCATAGGAATGAATATTAAAAAAATCTTCTTACCTAAAATCCAGGGAGAAGACTACATTGTCTTATGTGTATTTAGTACAGCACTGTACTTAAGAAGTATTGTATAAAACTTAGCTAAATGCGTCAATAAGCTAATTTTACATGCATTAAAAAATCATTCGTTCCCTTATTATAAACAATAATGTTCTTGTTATTATTCCTATCGCTATAAATTTCAACATGCCTACTAGAAACATTTGGAGCCGTAATATTTTTTAAATGTAAAAATTGTTTATCAAGTAATTCAACTAATTCTTTTCTACCTATTGTCCATTGTTTTGTTTTAATAAATTCTTTTGAAACAAAAACAGATGCTTCATGGTTGTTTTGCAATTGACATCTTACATCTAAGGCACTTGTAAAAGGTATTTGGATAGTAAAGCCAGCGAAACGATTTTCAGGCACTGATATGCTCTGATTTTGATCTAAGCGTAGTTCTTGTGATTCTACAGCATAATAAAATTCTTCGTTATTTTGCATTAATTTTACAATAGCAAAACTACCGGCAGTAGGATCCATAGTATTATCTCGATCAGTAATTACATGCCTACTAACAAGTTTTGCAGCAGATATTACCATGGCATCTCTTTCATTAGAAGAGTTCTTGGCCTGAGGTGTGTTTGTATTCTTAGGTAAAGCTCGTAATTTTTCAATTAAAGTTTCATTTGCTAGCCCTTGAATTTTCTCTGCATGAAACTTTTGCCCTGCTTCTAAAGTATCCGCCATTTCAACAGCCCATTGAAAATTGTTTTTAAAAGTACTAAATCTTTCTAATAAGTCCCGCATCATGTTTTTAGCATAATTACCAGGAACAGTTTCTAAGGCATCTTTAAAACTCTGAAAATGTTGTATTATTTCATCTAACTTAACATTCTGAATAGCCTCAATACTATCAGCGTTGAACTCGCCAGGATTGAAAAATTTGCTTAGTTCATCTTCATAAGTGTTCTGTTGAATACTTTGGTTATGTTCACCATAAACCCTAAGCACAGCTTGTTCCATACGTAGTCTTTGTTTCAATTTTACGCTATCAGAGTTTTTATGTTCACTTCTCTCTTTAAAATTTGGCATAATAATCCAATGTTATATCATTTTTGTGAATTTGTCAAAATTTTTGTATGAAGTTTTTGTGCCTGGTTTTTACAATAACGCCAAAATAACTGCTTCAGCTATTTCTTGCATGGTTTTTTTGCTGTCCATGGCTTTTTTACGAATAAGCGCATAGGCGGAATTCTCGGTAATATTTTGTTGTTTCATTAACAACCCTTTAGCTTTTTCTATTATTTTTCTGGCAGCTAATGCCTCTTTTAAGGTGATCGTTTCAGATAATAGTTTGGCATTGGAGATAGCGCCGCCCACTTGTGAGGCAATAATCTCTAGCAGCTCTATTTCTTTTTGAGAAAAATTATGTTTATGGCGATGTTGCACATTAATTACACCTACCACTTTGTTCTGAAAAATAATCGGTACTGAAATAAAGGCCTCCCAAGCATCCTCGCCTAAATTTTGCACCAATTTGAAGCGGGCATCTTGATAGGATTTTTTTGCTAGTACTACTCGTTCGCGTTGTTGTGCTACCCAACCCGTAATGCCTTCGCCAAATTTCAT
>CAZZNZ010000013.1:0-9637 GCA_964655875.1 uncultured Gammaproteobacteria bacterium
TGATTAAGCATGAACGCGCTACACTTAAATGTGCCTATCACATTGTGGTAATTTTTAGCGATCGTGCCAGCAGTAGCGCTGAGCAAATTGGGAAGGAGTACAACATCCCTGTAATAGTGCACGACATCCGCGAGTTTTACAAAGTGCGTAATAAACCATTACGCGATATGGCGGTACGAGCAGAGTTTGATCAGGCTACAGTTGAGGCACTTAAACCGTATCATGTTACCGCTGCTGCCTATGCCGGCTATATGAGCATTGCTAGTGATGTATTAGTGAACGCTTTTATGGGTGTGAATGTCCATCCTGCGGATCTCTCCATTATGGAAAATGGCAAGCGAAAATTTGTAGGTGATAAAGCCGTGCGCGATGCCATTGCTGCCGGTGCTACGGAAATTCGTGCTACTACGCATTTAGTGGAGCCAGTGTTGGATGGTGGTCGGATTTTAATGATTTCGGATCCAGTGATTATTCCACCCGGTACAACGGTGGATCAGGCCGATGAATATCAAAATCAATTAAAAGAGGTCGGGGATTGGGTGATTTTTCCCAAAACCTTAGAATATTTGGCAGAAGGTAAATTTAATGACATAAATTTAATGGCGTTGGACAAATCATCATGAATAAGATAAGCTACTAATCTATGTGCGGTATCATTGGCTATATTGGCAAACAACAGGCAGTTCCTATTATTATGGAAGGCCTCAAACGCATGGAATACCGCGGTTATGATTCCGCTGGTTTAGCGGTGATTTGTGAAAACGGAATTAAATCGCACAAAAAAGCTGGTAAACTTGGTAACTTACAAGCCGAGATTCAAAAATATAGTTTACCCAGTACTGTTGGTATTGGTCACACTCGTTGGGCTACACACGGTGAACCGAATGATACCAACGCACATCCGCACCACGATTGTAATGAAGAAATTTATCTTAACCACAACGGCATTATTGAAAATTATGTGGATCTAAAAGTTGGCCTAGAAAAAAAAGGGCATAAGTTTTATTCGGCTACCGATACCGAAGTACTAGCGCATTTGATTGAAGAATATCACCATACGATGGATTTTGAAACGGCCTTTATTGCGGCGTTAAATGATGTGGTGGGTACGTACGGTATTGTGGCTATTTCTAGTAAAGAGTCAGAAAAAATTATGGCGGCGCGATTGGGTAGCCCATTAATTTTAGGGGTCATTGGCGGCGGTGAATGCGTGGTAGCATCTGATGTATCTGCCATTATGAAATACACTCGTGAGGTGGTGTATTTAGAAGATGGTGAAATTTGTGTGTTAACTCCAAGTGGGTATTCTATTAAAGATCTCAAATCCCAAATGATTACTAAATCGATTGAGAAAATTGATTGGGATATTAGTAAGGCGCAAAAACAAGGTTATCCCCATTTTATGCTTAAAGAAATTATGGAACAGCCAGAGGTGGTGGTGAATTGTTTGCGCGGCCGTTTAAATGCTGAAGAAGGTTTAGTGCATATGCGTGGTTTGTATGAACACGCTGATCAGCTTCAACAAATTGATCGCATTGTAATTATTGCTATGGGCACGGCTTTATATGCTGGCCAAATTGGTGAGTATATGATTGAAGAGTACGCCGGTATTCCCGTAGAGGTAGAATCGGCAGCTGAGTTTCGTTATCGTAAACCAATTTTGAACGAGCGCACCGCTGTAATTGTAATTTCTCAAAGTGGCGAAACGCTCGATACCTTAGCTGCTGTGCGTGAAGCTAAATTAAAAGGCGCGTTAACTCTCGGTATTATTAATGTGGTTGGAAGTACCATTGCTCGTGAAGTGAAAGCTGGAGCTTATTCTCACGCGGGTCCAGAAATCGGAGTAGCTTCTACCAAGGCATTTATTTCTCAGCTTACAGTGTTAGCACTAACCACCGTCTTTTTAGGGCGGCAACGCAACATGAGCGTGGTTACAGGGCAGCGCATTGCTAAGGAGTTATTAGAACTACCCAAGAAAATTCAAACTATTTTAGATCAACGCGATACTATTACGGCTATTGCTAAAAAGTATGCACACTATAAAGATTTCTTTTTCTTAGGTCGTAAATATAATTATCCGATTGGTTTTGAAGGTGCTTTAAAATTAAAAGAAGTGTCTTATGTGCATGCTGAAGGCTATGGCGCCGGAGATTTAAAGCATGGCCCAATTGCCTTGATTGAGCCCAATTTTCCCTCAGTGATGTTAGTAACCCAAGATAGTGTGTATGAAAAAACGTTTAGTAATATTCAGGAAGTAAAAGCTCGTAAAGGTAAAGTAATTGCTATTGCCACAGAAGGCGATGAAAAAGTACAAAATGTTGCTGACGACATAATCTTTATTCCCAAAACATTAGAGATGTTAACGCCGTTATTATCAGTGGTGCCGTTACAATTATTTGCTTATGCTATTGCGGTGGAGTTAGGGCGGGATGTCGATCAACCGCGCAATCTTGCCAAATCGGTTACGGTAGAGTAAACTAAACCTGTTGAGCGCACACCTACAGCTAGCCGGTGCGCTTTTGTGTATCTCCATAAATCTCAATATCTATTCTGGTTTAATTTAGCTTGCCTTAGCGGTATGGGACAACTATCCTATTATGTTGTAGTTGTTGTTGCTATGATGCTCGGTGTTCACTTTAAATCTTTATCTATCATGATAACCATGATCTTAATCATGGCTCTAGGCTGGTGGCTAGGTTGGCAACGGTATCAGAATTATTTACCTAATGTTAGTACAATTCCATATCAGAAAACTGTTGAGTTTGATGGATTAGTTACTGTGCCACCACATAATAATGGTGCTAGCCAAAAATTATACCTATCCCAGACCAGTTTTCCAGGAGACGTATACATTAAAACGTTTAGTTATCCTAGTTATCACTATGGCGATGTATTAAAAGTTAAATGTGCGTTAGTTCAACCAGCGCCATTTGAAACGTTTGCCTATGATCATTATTTAGCTAGATACGGGGTATTGTCCATCTGTCGTAACGTGAAGTTACAATTACTACAGTCTAATCAAGGCAATGTGATTTATCGCTATATTTATGCTTTCCGCGATACGATCGTTTTAAGCATTCGTCATCTTTGGCCCGAGCCAGCGGCCGGTTTAATTGCGGGCATTCTTATTGGTTTGCAAGATGATGTATTTACCGATATGAATGCGGCTTTTCGCACCACGGGCACCGTACATATTTTAGTAGTTTCTGGTATGCATGTGGTAATTATTGCTAATGTGCTAGCTGTGATCACTCAACGTTGGTTTTCGCGCCGACAAGTGTTTGTAATTACCGTTTTAAGCCTGATAGCTTTTTCTATTCTTACTGGTTTAGCAGCTTCAGTTATTCGAGCAGCATGCATGGGGGTATTACCATTATTTGCTAGCTTGGTTGGCCGAAAACGCATTAGTCATAATGGCTTGGCGTTGGTGGCTACAGGAATTGTATTCTACAATCCTTATATTTTATTGTATGATATGGGTTTTCAATTATCATTTTTAGCTACCATAGGTATCATTTATTTTCAATATTTTACTCAACGCTGGTGTAAATGGCTACCCACTTGGTTTGGTTTGCGTGAAACACTTAGCACTACGTTTGCTGCTATGATTACTACCACACCACTTATTGTGAAAAATTTTGGCACGTTTTCATTGGTAGCTCCTTTAGCGAATATGATAGTGGTGCCAGTATCAAATCTTATTTTATTCGGTAGCGCTGCTATTTTATTACTAAATTTAGTTTGGTCTGGATTGGCTAATTATTTTGCTTTTGTGTTATGGCAGATTATTCAATGGGTTTTGTGCTATGTACAATATTTAGCGAGTTGGCCCAAAGCTAGCTTACAAAACATTATTTTGCCAAATGATTTATTTCAGCTTAGTTATGTTGTTATTAGCCTCATGATTATATGGAGTATACGAAAAAAATCGGTTACATGGTAATTGGTGTTATTACGTTGGTTTTGGCGGTGCTGGCTCAGTGGCAAACTACCCAGCATAAGGTTGGACATCCTAAACTAGTGGTTTTGAACATTGGCCAAGGGGATGCTATTTATCTTCATACTGAACAAGGTGCAGATATTTTGATTGATGGTGGACCAGATCGCACTGTGTTAGAACGTTTAGGTGAAGTAATGCCGTTTTGGGACCGCACCATTGAGTTGGTGGTATTAACCCATCCACATGCCGATCATTTAAATGGCTTAGTAGCGTTACTCGATTATTATCATGTTGAGCAGGTATGGTTAACCAAGGTGTCTCAAGAGCATAACGTTACTAACCAGCTCTGGCTTAAAGGGTTAGCGAATCAAGATACTAAAATTCAGTACGTTCAAGCAGGTGAAACGTGGTCGTTGAGTGATCATGAAATTTTCCGAGTATTATATCCGTTTGCTGATACGCCACTGGATGCGATTGAAGATTTGAATGATACTTCTGTAGTCACGCAATATGAATTCAGCGGACATAAAGTGCTACTGATGGGGGATGTCACTAGTAATGTAGAATCACAATTGTTGGCTCAACAGGTTTTGAGTCCAGTTGATATTCTAAAAGTATGTCACCATGGCAGCCGGTATTCATCCTCACCAGAGTTTTTAGCGGTGGTGCATCCACAAATAGCTATTATTTCTGCCGGTATTGATAATGATTATCATCATCCGCATACAGAAACGCTAGAACGATTAAAAAATATCGGCACTAAAATTTACAGAACAGATCAAATGGGTAACATAGAATTGAGTTTACCGTCACCGTAGATTGCATTGACCCCTAAGGTGATTTATTTTATAATAGTTAGAGTTTTATTTTTAGTAATGATTAACTATGCATACTCAATCTCGATTGAGCGATCACTTAAAATTATTTACCTCTGAATCGGTCACCGAAGGTCATCCCGATAAGATGGCGGATCAAATTTCAGATGCGGTACTGGATGCCATTATGGCGAAAGACCCTAAAGGCCGAGTGGCTTGTGAGACGTTTTTAGCTAATGGTGTCTGTGTGGTTGGCGGAGAAATTACTACCTCAGCTTATGTAGATATTCCCGGAATTGTGCGCAAAGTAATTAAAGATATTGGTTATACCAATGCGGAATTTGGATTCCATTGGGAAACCTCTGGTGTAATGGTGGTAGTAAAAGAACAATCTTCAGATATTGCTCAAGGTGTAGATGCCGAGGATATGGAAAATTTAGGAGCGGGAGATCAAGGCCTAATGTTTGGTTATGCCTGCAATGAAACAGCAGAATTCATGCCAATGCCAATTGTATTGGCACACAAGCTATCAAAACGCCTATCTGAAGTTCGTAAAAAACACATTATCAAAGGCTTACGTCCAGACGGTAAAAGTCAGGTAACGGTAGAATATCAAGGAGATAAAGTGGTACGCATACGTTCGGTATTAATTTCTGCACAACATAACCCCGAGGTGAATCAGGCTAAATTAAAACAACAAATTATTCAGCAGGTTGTTAAAAAAGTAGTACCAGCTAAATTATTGGATACCAAAACCCTGTATTATGTGAATCCCACGGGCCGGTTTGTTATTGGAGGTCCGCAAGGTGATACGGGTTTAACTGGCCGCAAAATAATTGTGGATACCTATGGTGGTTATTCGCGTCATGGTGGTGGAGCGTTTTCTGGTAAAGATTCCACTAAAGTAGATCGCACCGGATCTTATGCCGCACGATGGATTGCTAAAAACATTGTGGCAGCTAAGCTTGCAAATAAATGTGAGGTACAAATTGCTTATGCTATCGGTATGGCTGAGCCGCTATCTGTGCGCATTGATACCTTTGGCACTGGAACCGTAGATGATGCTGCTTTAGCAAGAGCTGTGAATGTAGTATTTGATTTACGGCCTGGCATGATTATTCAAGCCCTAAATTTGCGTCGGCCACTCTACCAGCAAGTAGCCGCTTACGGACACTTTGGTCGAAATGAACTTAAATTGCCTTGGGAACAACTTAATAAAGTAGTTGCGTTAAAACATGAAGTACAATATTAGTGATATCAAGTTAGCTGATAAAGGCAAGCAACGCATCGAATGGGCTAATCATGATATGTCGGTGTTACAAGCTATTCGTGAACGGTTTACAAAACAGCAACCGCTTAGAGGTTATCGAATGTCGGCCTGTTTACATGTTACGGCTGAAACTGCCAATTTAATGCGTACGCTTAAAGCTGGTGGAGCCGATGTGGTGCTATGTGCCTCGAATGTGTTATCTACTCAAGATGATGTAGCCGCGGCTTTGGTTAAGTATTATCATATTCCGGTATTTGCTGTGCATGGTTGTAATAATACTACTTACTATAAACACATTAACTTGGCCGTTGCTCACAAACCTAATGTTACAATGGATGACGGAGCAGATTTGGTGTCAGAAATTTTAACTAAACATCCGGATTTGCATAATAAAGTAGTGGCCTCAATGGAAGAAACTACCACGGGCGTGATTCGGTTAAAAGCCATGGAACAAGCCGGGGTACTACAATTTCCGGTGGTGGCAGTGAATGATGCTGCTTGTAAACATTTCTTTGATAATCGTTATGGCACAGGTCAGTCTACTATCGATGGTATTGTGCGTGCTACCGATGTATTATTGGCTGGTAAAAATTTTGTGGTGGCTGGTTATGGCTGGTGTGGTCGAGGCTTGGCCGATCGGGCTCGTGGCATGGGAGCTAATGTGATTGTTACCGAAATTGATCCCATTAAAGCTTTAGAGGCGGTGATGGATGGTTTTCGTGTAATGCCCATGGTACAGGCCGCTAAAATAGGCGATGTATTTTGTACGGTTACCGGTAATATTAATGTGTTAGATAGTAAACATTTTACTGTTATGAAATCAGGTGCTATCATCTGTAACTCAGGTCATTTTAATGTAGAAATTAATTTAGTATCATTAAAACAACTTAGTAAAAGTATTAAACAAGTTCGTGCAAATGTGGAGGCTTATCAGCTTAAATCTGGCAAAGTGATTAATGTATTAGGTGAAGGGAGATTGGTAAATTTAGCCGCGGCGGAAGGCCACCCAGCTTCTGTAATGGATATGAGTTTTGCGGTTCAAGCGCTTACTACTGAATGGGCTATTAAAAATTATAAAAAATTACAAGCCCAAGTATACAATGTACCTGCTAAAATTGATGATCAGGTGTCTCGTTTAAAACTAAACACCATGGGCATTGCTTTAGAACAGCTTACCCCGGAGCAGAAAAAGTATTTAGCATCTTGGAACATGGGCACAGCTTAATGTATTAAATTTTAATTTATTATTTTATATGTTAGTACCAGGAAAAAAAATTCTCGATCACGCTTTTGCTAATCATTATGCTGTTGGTGCATTTAATGCTAATAATATGGAGCAAGTGCAAGCGATTATTGATGCTGCTGCGGAAACACAGTCACCAGTGTTTATTCAAGTTTCACGCGGAGCATTAAAATATTCCCGTATGACATATTTGCGTAATATCATTCAAGCGGCCGCTGAAGAACATCCAGAAATTCCCATGGCCATGCACCTAGATCATGGGGCAGATTTAGAGATCGTTAAAACTGCCATTGGTCTGGGCTTTACTTCAGTAATGATTGATGGTTCACTCGATCCATCTGGTAAACGAGCCCAAACTTTTGAAGAAAATTTAGCCGTTACTAAAGCGGTTTTAGAGTATGCTCGGCCATACGGTGTTTCTGTTGAAGCAGAATTAGGCACGATTGGTGGGGTAGAGGATGGTGCAGGGGTAAAAAAAATTCATTATACCGATCCCGTTCAGGCTGTGGAGTTTATACGGCAAGCTCCAGTAGATTCACTTGCTATTGCTATTGGTACATCTCATGGGGCGGTAAAATTTAGCGGTGAATGTATCTTGGCGCATGATATTTTGGCAGAAATTCATCAGCGTTTACCAAAATTACCTTTAGTAATGCATGGTTCATCATCGGTGCCTGTTGAATTAGTAGCTGAAGTGAACCAGTATGGTGGTAAGATGCCTAATGCTAAAGGAGTAGATATTGCTCAGTTACAACAAACACTGCAACACGGCGTGAGTAAGATTAATGTGGATACTGATGGTAGAATCGCTATGACTGCCGCTATTCGTAAATTTTTTGTGGAGCATCCGGAAAAATTTGATCCGCGTGAATATCTTGCACCGGCACGTGAGCAATTAAAAGAAGTGGTAAAAGCAAGAATGATTGCGTTTGGAGCGGCTGGACATGCATCGAAAATTCAGTGATGTACAAAAAAATTATCATCTCCATTCTTGGTAGTATCGGTTTGCTCGGCCTAGTTAGCGCGGTTTTAATTTACAAGCAATATCGAAATATTCCAAATGCTATAATCACAGCCGATCCTATAGCCGGATCAGATAATGCTCTGGTAAAGATTATAGAGTACTCTGATTTTGCTTGTTCATCTTGTCGTAAAATGTATCATTTTCTAAAACAAGCACAAATAGAGTTTGGTGATCAGATTACTGTTCAGTTTAAAGATTATCCACTTACGCCTATTCATCCGAATGCTATGGTAGCAGCGGAAGCGGGTCAGTGCGCTTTACAACAAACAGCTTTTTGGATTTATCATGATCGTTTATTTAATGAGCAGGATCAATGGGTGCCACAGCGTGATCCTCACACTATTTTTATTCAGTATGCTCAAGAGCTTGGTCTAGACGCGAGTCAATTTAGTTACTGTTTATCCAAGCATAGTACACAAAACAATGTTATTGCGGATATGGCCGCTGGCCAGGCATTAAATATCTATCAAACTCCAACATTATACATTAATGACGAGGAATATACAGGAGTTAGTACCTACGATAGCTTGGCCAAAAAAATACGTGACAAGCTCTCTCAGTGATGCTATACTGGCGTTGTACTTTAATTATTGATTTGTTATTATGCAGCTACAAATTTCGGGAAAAAATCTAGATCTAACCCCTACTTTACGGGATTATATCAAAAATAAAATTACTTCGCTAGAGAAATATAACGCTCATATGATCGATGGTAAAGTTACCTTGGAACCACATCGGTCGAATCATTCTGAGGCGTTTAAAGTAACGGCACGATTGCATTTAGAACATAACGATGTTTACACTGAAGAAACGGCTGAAACAGCTTATGCGGCAATAGATATTGTACGCGGTGAATTGGAGCGTCAATTGCACGATCTGAAGGCCAAAACGGAAGCGATGCAACGCAAATCCTCCGTTACTGCTCGAGCCATGAAATCTGTATGAGTTTATTACAGTCCATCTTTGGTGATTTTAGCACTAAAGAAATAAAAAAGAATCAACGCATTGTTGAACAAATTAATGCCCTTGAGCCTACTTGGCAGGCATTATCCGATGAAGCCTTGCAACATAAAACTATTGAGTTTAAGGAACAGTTGCAAGTAGGTAAAACGTTGGATGATATTTTACCGGAAGCGTTTGCTACCGTGCGGGAAGCGTCGCGTCGTGTATTAGGTCAGCGCCACTTCGATGTGCAGTTGCTTGGCGGAATTATTTTGCATCAGGGCAGAATTGCTGAAATGCGCACTGGTGAGGGCAAAACATTAACAGCTACACCCGCAGTGTATTTAAACGCTTTGTCTGGTAAAGGTGTTCACGTAATTACCGTTAATGATTATTTAGCTAG